>JAIBBF010000022.1 GCA_019694795.1 Flavobacteriales bacterium
TGATGACGAACAGGCGAGTAAACTCGAAGAATTTCTTAAATCAAAAGTCAAAAGGATTAAAGCGTTTCAGGACGTAAAAAATATTTCTGGTTATTTGAAAACACCGGGAATTGATTCCTCATATAAAGAAAAATTTGAAGCGACTTTGACTGACATAATTAATCCTAATAAAAACAAAATTCCTTGGTTTGATATCAGAAGATCATATGTTACTGAATTCATGTCCCAACTTCTACTTTCTAAGCAATTTCAATGTGTATTTTATGAGGAAGCTGATCGTAGAATGAATGCTGATGCAATTACTATCAAGAAGCACTCTCCGGGAATCGATGTAACTGGAGTTCGTAACGAAGGAGGAACCTTGAAATTTGTTGTGTGTGAGGTTAAGGCCTCAAAGGATAAAATACCAACTTCAAGCGCAGCAGATTTATTGGATGACATTAAAAAATCGTTGACCGATGAAAGCGATCGCTTGAGTAGTGAGATTTTATACTTTATGCAGCAGTTACTAAACAAGGGAGAGTTCTTTGAACAAACTATTAATTTTCTCTTGAAGTGTTTGTCTGAAAAGGTAGAAAAGGGTATAGTGTTGGAAAACGTGATCTTCTTTCCCTTTTTAATAAGAAACAACGAAGAAATTGTAAAAGATCAAAATGTTGATGATTATACTGAATTTGGGAATCATTCTTTTGATGATACTTCTGTAAATGGAATTATATGGTCTTTCAATAAAGACATCGATGATTTTTGTATTTCAATTTGGGAGAATGCAGTAAATGAGCTCTGAAGCAAAGATAAAATACATTGATGATCAGATTAAATCATTGTTTGATTCAATCGGAGAGACTGTTCCTGATATTCTCTCAATACTGCATGCGAAAGAAAAGCACCATTTAATTCACAAATTTATTGATCAAACTGTCATTGATGAAAATTGGGAATCAATAAAGAGTAGAATTGACTTTAAAATTGACGTTATTGATACATTAACTTCATATTTGGTAGATAATTCTCAATTATATGAATCGTCAAATGAACGGAACAAAAGAAATATTATTCCTAAACTCTACAGTGTTTTATCTGATCTTTTTCTAATGAAGTCGGAAGAGATTCCAGATTTAACTTTTAATAAACTTGAATTTCTTGTTCTGTCTTGTGTTACCGGTGTTGCCGCAGAGAGAACAACTGAGATTGCAATGGTGGTTAAGGAGAATTCTTCTTGGATAAAGAAATTAGCCAAAGAAGATGACATGACTGAAATGAAAAAAGCAGTCTACATTATTGTAATTGGCTTATTGGATAAGATTGAGAAGAGAGAACAGATTGAATGGTTTAATGAATTTATTAAGTCCTCTGAAACGCAACTTCAAAATTTGCAAGTTGAAGAGATGAAAACTGAATCATTTTCAATTGAGAATGCGCTAATCATTGGTACTTTTAGCAATCTGTTGCATATAATTAATTCGCAAAGAGAGTATTTGTTTACAGGTAAATTGTCGTCAGGTGAAAAAGTCCGGGATATTATTCGTGATTACGGCTTTAACGCAATTGAACTTTCAAGAAGAACAGATGATAAAAATCTTCAAAGGCTTTGCTTTCATCTTAGAAGAGCGTTCACTCAATTGAGTGATAACGCAATATGGACTTTAGCTGAGAGAAATCCGATATTCAAAGACTTCTTTGATAAAACCCTGAGTGGTAATGAAAATTTCTTTGTGACACTTTTCCCTTCACAAAGAAAATCGATACTTGACGTTTTAACCGCAAAGAAAAGTATTGTAGTAAATATGCCAACAAGCTCCGGCAAATCCTTATTGGCAGAAATGTATATCTTATTTACAATTCATACCCAAACGTTTAATAATGTTGAACCAACAGTTGCATATGTTGTTCCAACAAATGCATTAATAAATCAAGTCAAGCACAGATTAAAACGACAATTTGCAGATAGATACTTAATTGAAAGTGTGCTTCCATTTTACGAAGAGGATTCCCTCGAAGAGGAATTTCTTAATAAAAAAACGCACATACATATTATTGTAACTACTCCTGAAAAATTGGACTTTTTGATCAGGAATGAAAGGCCTGTGGTAAAAAACCTAAAATTGGTAATCTTAGATGAAGCTCATAACCTTTCAAGTAAAAACAGAGGATCAAAGTTTGAACTTCTATTATCGATTATCAAACAAAAAACGTCCAATGTCAATTTTTTACTTTTAAGTCCGTTCATAGATGAAAAGAACGCGCAGCAAATTGCAACGTGGCTTGGAGATACTGAAGAGAATTCAAGCACTATTAGTGTAGATTGGTCACCGACAAAACAATATATCGGTTGTAATACCTTAGAGTCAAATAAGACACAAAGTTTTGTTACGTATTTGCCCTCTCCAACAAATCAAATTATTAAGGAAGAAGTAACTATTCCTCTAAATGTGAATTTGCAAAATCTCAAGACTACTTTAGGTCTTGATCGAGTTGATTCTAAGGTGAAGGTAATTGGGTTGTTAGAGAAATATATATCAATTGGAGAATCAACTTTGGTTTTTTGTGGAGGAATTACTTCGAGTCAGAATACTGCGATAAAAGCCAAGGAATATTTTAGAAACAAGGGGGTTTTGAAAAATATTTCTGATGACCCTGCTATTGCAAGATGTGTAACTGTAATAAAATACGAATCAAAGGAAGACGATCCTTTAATTGATTGTATTGAGCATGGGGTTGCATACCATCATTCTGAATTAAGCGGATTAGTAAAGGAGGAAATTGAACTTTTAATTGCAATGGGGAAAATTAGACTTGTTTGCTCTACCCCCACTTTGGCACAAGGAATGAATTTTCCAATTTCTACAGTAATATTTGATACTTTATCAATTGGTCGGGATGAAGTTGATAACACGATGGACAATGCTACCTTTTGGAACATCGCTGGCAGGGCGGGGCGCGCTTACATGGACAAAGAAGGGCATATAATAATTGGTTACAGCACAAATAATGAAATAACGAAGGAAGCTACAAAGCAATATATTGGTAAAAAAACTAAAGAAATTATTTCTTCACTGTCGCACTTTTTTGACGCAGTCGGAACGGACGTTGAATTTAATCACGCCTTACTACGAAATAATCCTGCCGCATCTAATTTCCTGCAATACCTAAATCATATAATTAAAATCTCTTACAATTACGATTTAAATGCTGTCGATTCTAATAAAATTAGAGCGATTTTAAATAACTCACTTTTTTATAAGCAAATTACCTTCAAGGAAGGATTCTTAGAAACAGAACAACGAATAAGCTCTTTTGCTTCTAAGTATGTTGATCATTTGAAAGGACAAAATAAGGCTAATTTAACTCTTGCCGATGTATTTGGAATTAGTAATATTAGCTTGAATGGAGTAATGGCAAGGATTATTGAATTCAAAAACGATCTTCAGGCAGAGGGTGTTCTCACCAATGAGAACTTGCATGTCTCAAAAATTATCCTTGAATCTAAGAACGAACAGAACTTAGCAAAAATTATATCGATAATAAGTGGCATTCCTGAATTGAAAGTTGCAATATTTAATCGTGCCGGAAAATTAGATGTAGAATCAATTTCAAAAATACTCATAGGCTGGGTTAACGGAGAGCCAATCAATAAAATTGCTTCTAAGATTCAGAGGCAAAATCAAACGTTAGATCAAGCGATAGGAGAGACAAATAAGTATATTAATGGCAACCTCAAAAATTATTTGCCTTGGGGAATGAATATTTATCAAACCTTGACTGAAGATAATAAGAGTGAATCGGCCAAAATGCTTCCTTCATATATCTACTATGGAGTGAGTGATAAAGAGTCGGCCATTATTGCAAGTATAGGTATTCCGCGTTTTTTGGTAAACAATATTAAATCCAAAGTGAAGGAAAAGATGCAGAACGCTCCAATCACTGTTGAGAATTTCAATGAAATTAAGAAGATTATAAAGGAAACATCAGACTTCGGAATTGGTAAAGACTCAAACGAAAAAGCACAAATCAAAAAGATCATAGATAGTCACTTATAAATCACGCAGCATTTATTCACATTAAACAGCATTAACCGCATAAACAAGCATAAATAGACATCAAAAAACAACATCGAGCAGAAACCGGAAACCGATCTTATAGCCCACCGCATCTTTGTCCTGCCTGTCCTGCTTTTAGCAGGGTAAAACATAATAAAATGAACAGGACAAAAATAAAAGTACATCCGGCAGCTATTGCAATCTTTACGGATGCATCGTGGGAATTCGCCCACAAACAATTATGGAAAAACTATCCATTCAGTCAAGCTGAAGAACATTTGCAAAATCATTTATCAGCGAATATTACAAGGACATTCTTCCTGAATTATTTCCCGCTTTTGCAGGAAAACAATTCGATGCTTTCTGCGAGCGTATTCTAAAGGCCAAACGCTATGTCGAGCGTTATCCGAGCCGCTACATTCCCCATCCTGGACCTTACCCCCCCTCACATTCGCCTAATTTCAAGGTGTACATAGCAAGAATTAACCATTCACATAAATAGCTCTGCTTTTCGCACTGAAATGTGAATTAAGGAAGATGGATTGATTATTTTTGAACGTGTTCGTCCGCTCGCTCATCACGGTCCTCCTTATTTCGCTTTTTTCAGTACAAGGCGTCAGGGGCCAGATTGTTTCTTCTAAGGGAATAAGCAAGAGCCAGAATCTCGATACTGCCATAGCAGATGCCGAACGTTTTTTGGCGAATGTGGCATTCAGGAATGATTCGGCCAAAGTATTTAAAGCTTATTGTTTTTTAGCGGAACAATACACGCTGAAAAGTCGTTACCCCAAAGCCGAAAAATACATTGCGCAGGCGGCACAAATTGCCAATGCATCAGGGAATCTGGTTCAGCAAGCTTATGTATTACTCGAAACGGCCAATCTTAAAAAATACGAAAGCAAATTTTCGGAAGCGTTGGATGCTTATCTGCAAGCGGAATCTATTTTGTTGCGCGAAAATACCATCAGCGAATTACCCCGTTTTCAATTGGAGATTGCAGAATTTTACCGGAAAACGGCCCAACATGCCAAGGCGAAAAACTATTTGCAACAGGCCTTCGATAATTACGAAAAATCGCAATTGCGCGATACCCTTCTCTTAATACGAATGAATAACCGGGCTGCGGCGATTCATAATGAGTCGACCCCCGATGTGCGGGTTTCCATTTATTATTCCCGGCGGGCGTTGGATTTAGCGAAACGGATTAAGGACCGCAACCTGATGGCTACCTCCGAGAATGAGTTGGGCTTTACCTATAAGAATTTGCGTCAAAACGATAGTTCAGAATATTATTATCAGGAGGCAGAAAAAAACTGGTTTGCAGTGGGAAATTACAGCGACGGAATTCACGCCATGAATAATCGTGCCATGCTTTACGCACATAATAATTTTTCGCGCGATTCCGTTTTCCGGATTTATTTTCAGATTATCGATAAAGTTGAAAAAGATAAAATTGATTATCCACTCAATGAAGTCTATCATTATTTATACCTGGAAAACATTTGGTCGGGCGATACAGGGAAAGCGATTTCCTATCTCGAAAAATACCATTCCGCCGAAATGATTATGGAACGGAAAATGAATGATATCGATTTGTTGAATGTGCGCGAGAAATACGAGAATGAAAAAATTAAAAATGCATATCAAAAAGTTTCGGATGAGTTAAACAAATCAAACCAGGATATTATCACTCACCAACGTGAAAATGTAAGACTTCTCGTTTTTTTAGGTGGACTCCTCATTGCTTTGGTCATCATTATAACCCTCACCTATAAATTGAGGTCCTCCAATAAAGAATTGCGCGCTAAAAACAAGGAAAAGGACTCCCTCATTCAGGAAATTCATCACCGTGTGAAAAACAATTTGCAGTTCATCAGTTCATTGGTGAATATGCAAATGAAGGCCAGCGAAAATGCAGATGAAATTCACACGCTATCGGATGCTTCGCGCAGAATTAATGCTATGGCGCTGGTGCATGAAATGTTGTATAATCAGGATGAACAACAAGGGATTTCGGTGAAGCTATATTTGGAGGAATTGATTGATTCGCTGAAAGACATTGTTCAGTCCGACTCCAATCCGATCGAATTTATTACCCACATTAAAGAAATAAATTTTACCGTTCAGGAGGCCATTTCATTGGGGATGATTACTTCTGAAATTGTAGCAAATTCCATTAAACATGCTTTTGCGGATGTTGATCAACCACAAGTGAAAATTTTGCTGGAGGAATTGGAATCGAAAAAAATCCGCTACACCATTTCCGATAACGGAAACGGATTCAATACCACTACATCCAGAAAATCAAGTTTGGGATTAAGGTTGATCGATATTTTTTCGCGTCAATTAAAAGGAGCCTATTCCATTGAGGGGAATAATGGTTTTAGCTATACGATTACGTTTAATATTAAATAAAATGAACAACACGCGGATTTTGATAGTTGAGGATGAAATTCTGATTGCGGAGGATTTAAAAGATACGCTTTTTGATTTAGGATTTTCACAGGTAGATATGGCGCATGACCGGAAATCTGCTATTGAAATGATTCATACGATGAATCCACAAATTGTGTTATTGGATATCCGGATGGAGGGAGAAACCGACGGACTGGAAATTGGTAAGTTCATTGCTGAAAATACGAAACAGCCTTTTATTTACATTACTGCACATTCGGATGTGGCCATGGTGAAGGAAATCGTGAAAACAAGACCGGAAGGTTACATCACCAAGCCGGTGAAAAAGTCGGATTTATTTGCTGCTATTTCACTCGCTTTACAAAAGGTAAAAGTCGAAGATCGGCCCAAATCCATCAGCATTAAGGATGGATATTCTAATGTATTGATCCAGCTGGATAAAATATTATTTGTTGAGGCCGAAGGTAATTATCTCAATATCGTTTGTGAAGATCGCCGTTATGTTTCGAGGCAGTCGATGGAGTCAATCATGGAGGAAATGAATGATGAACGTTTTTTCCGTATTCACCGTTCTTATTTTGTAAACACGCAAAAAATTCTAAAATACTCTAAAAAAGAAATTCAGATCGGAATCTATAAATTACCGGTTTCCCGTAATATTGGGAACGAATTTGAAGCGCGAATGCTAAAATAAAACGGGGACTGTTAGGTCCCCGCCTTATAACTATTTTTTTAGTTGTCCATCCGGACTAAACAACACATCTGTTTTTTTCCCATTTATTTTAGCTTCTGTTTCGTAATAAACAGTGCCGTCGGCCATTGTAATTTTAGCGGCCTCGAGAATTTTAGCTGTGGGATAATTGGATTTAAATGCGTCCTGAACTTTTTGCGGAAGTTCATTTATTTCCAATTCTGTTTCTGTTTCCAGAAGTGTTGCAGATGGAGAGAAGGTGGCCGACATTTCCTGATCATTCAGAATAAATTCAGCTTCATAATTTCCATCTTCTTCTTTTTCCCATTTCACTTTTTTGGCATTGGGAAATTTTTGTTCAAATGCAGATTCAATTGCATCCGGAACTTCAAAGGCCATTACCTGATTGCTGAGCAATGCAATGACCAGTATAAAAAATAACTTTTTCATGTTGATTGATTTTAAATTGAAACGAAGCGATTGATAAAACAATCAGCAGGACGGTGGTTTCAATAGCTTCGGAATAAATTCGAAATGAAAAAGATTCCGGTATTCCGGTGTATTCCAATGAAGCGAAAGGGATGAAATGAATCCGTCAACTTTATTGGATTGAGCGATATAAACGGAAGGAATTACAATTTTATGTTCGATTCCCTTATGCGGTTTTTGCTCATCGCCATGGTTGTGTGCATCAAATATGCCGTCGAAATTGATCAAGTGATCGCTGATAAAATCGACCCAGGTCATGTCTTTATCTTCCTGCGATTTACAATGGTGATACATCTCCGGTAATTCGGCCAGATAGCTAAAATCGCCCTTTGGTAATAGAAATACACCTAGGGAATAAAACGATAACAGCAAATATAGAATGGCCTTTTGCATGCGTTAATATGGTTGTAATTTAAAAAAAATAAATTAAAAAGAGGAGGACCGAAGCAAGCAATCACCAATGTCGTCCTTTCACTGGCAATTATCCCACCCCGGCCCTCCCTGATCGCGTTGAAAACCGAATAAAACCCTAAACTTATTTCCATCCACCGCCTAATGCGCGGTACATGTTAACTGTTGCGATCATTTGCATTTTTCTTGTTTCTATTAATTCAAATCTCGATTCAAGTGCATCACGTTGTGTGAGTAAAACCTCCATGTAGTCTGCACGCGCAGCTTTAAATAAACCGATGGAGATATCCACCGACCGTGTTAATGCTTCTACCTGGGCTTTTTTCAAATCATAACTTTTCTGAAGGTTATTGATATTGGAAAATTGATTCACCACTTCAATGTATCCGTTCAGAATGGTTCGCTCATAATTATATGCGGCCTGAATCTGTTTTGCGTTGGCAGAATAATAAAAGGCCTTAATCGCATTCCGGTTAATTAAAGGTGCTGCCAGGTTACCGGCTAATGAATACAACATCGATTCCGGTGTTTTAATAATGAACTTCGGATTAAAGGCTTCAAATCCTAGTCCCGCATTAATTCGAAAGGAAGGATAGAAATTGGCACGTGCCACTTTTACATCGAGTTTCGAAGCGATTAATTCCATTTCTGCCTGTCGGATGTCGGTTCTGTTTTCCAGCAGTTGCGAAGGAATACCTGCTTGTAACGTATCCGGTGCATTTTCCATTAATGTGGCAGAATTCCGTACTACAGGTTGCGGAAAGCGTCCCACCAGGAAATTGATTTTGTTTTCGGTCTCCACAATTTTCTGCATGATGAAGTACTGGGCACTTTGATTTTTAAACACCTCTGCTTCAAATTTTCTTACGGCTAATTCCGAAACTTTAGCGGCAGCTTTTTCTGCTTTAATAATTTCCAGCGCGTTTTTCTGAATGTCGATGATGTTTTTTAATAGCTCCAGCTGATTATCCAGCGCTTGTAATTCATAATAGGCCGATGAAATTTCGGTGACGAGATTGGTCACCATAAAATTTCTTCCTTCTGTTGTTGCGAGGTAACGGTACATGGCCGATTTTTTCGCATTGCGGAGTTTCTTCCAGATATCGACTTCCCAACTGGCATCGAAGCCAATTAAATAATTGGGAAGCGGATCGGGATTTTCTTTTCCCGGATCTATTTCTGTAGTGGCATCCACTGCACCATTGCGTGTGTAACGACCCGATTTTTCAACTCCGGCTCCGCCACCTACGTCAACAAATGGAAGATATTCCCCTTTACGTGCGCGGATTTCGTTTTTCGAAATAGCAATTTCCTGCAACAGAATATTTAATTCCTGGTTATTCACCAGTGCTGAGTCAATCAGTGCAATCAGATTCTGATCCTTAAAAAATGTTTTCCAGCTGATGGTTGCACTATTGATGCTGTCTTTTGTTCCGGCATATGAATCCGGTGTTGTTCTTTTTTCTGTTCGCGCTAAATTATTTTGCACGGAACAGGAACTGTAAAACACCGAAATGCCAATTACAAAAACAAAGAGATATGGAACGATATGTTTACGCATGATTTTCGGTTTCTGGTGTTAAATCTTTTAATTCGGGATGATCAATCATGTCTTCGGTGAGTGGACCGATTTCTTCATCGCGGATTAATTTTCTTCCTTCGGCAAGTGATCCGAAAATGTAGTAGAGACCCGGCACAATAATTACTCCGAAAATGGTTCCCAATAACATTCCTCCTAATGCAGATCCACCAATGGTTTTATTTCCAATTGCTCCCGCACCGTGTGCCATAACCAGAGGGACAAGACCCGCAATAAAGGCAAAGGAGGTCATAAGAATCGGACGAAAACGTACGCGTGCACCTTCAATCGCTGCTTCCAGAATAGTTGCACCCTGGTGATGCTTTTGAACGGCAAACTCAACAATCAGTACCGCGTTTTTACCTAGTAATCCAACGAGCATCACCAATCCCACCTGGGCATAAATATCATTGGCCAATCCCATACTCTTAATCAACAGGAATGAACCGAATACACCTGCAGGTAGTGAAAGAACTACGGCTAAAGGAATAATAAAACTTTCATACTGCGCTGCGAGTACCAGGTAAACGAAAACAAGTACAATAATGAAAATGTAAATGGCTTCATTTCCTCTTCGTACTTCATCGTATGATAATGCAGCCCAGTCGATATCATAACCGCGCGGTAAGGTTTTAGCTGCAACTTCTTTTACGGCTGCAATTGCTTCACCGGAGCTGTAACCCTGTGCTGGTCCACCACGAATGGCAGCGGTGTTATACATGTTGTAACGGTTAATCTCATTGGCACCTTGTTTCTTTTTTATTTTCATAAAAGCAGAGAAAGGAACCATTTCACCTTTGTCGTTTTTTACCCACATGTTTAATACATCCTTCGGAAGTTTTCTGAAATCCGGATCAGCCTGCACAAACACTTTAAAGAAACGTTGGTATTTAATGAAACCTAATTCATAGGTACTACCTACGAAAATCGACAAGGTATTCATCGCATTTCCAATGGAAACTCCTTTCTGCATAGCCAGTTCATTGTCGATTTCCAGCTCGTATTGCGGATAATTGGCACTGAAGAAGGTGAATAATCCCATCAGCTCTTTGCGTTTTTTTAATGCCGCCAGAAAATCGTTGGTTACTTTTTCCAGCGCTTTATAATCGCCCGAATTGGTTTTATCCAATAACTGCAAAGCAAATCCTCCTGCTGCACCGTATCCGGGTACTGCCGGTGGATCAAAAAATTCGATGGTGGCACCGGGAATGGATTTTGCTTTTTCTTCGAGTTCATAAATGATCTCATTTACGGTATGCTCGCGTTCATTCCATGGTTTTAAATTGATCAAACATGTACCTGCATTTGAACCGCGACCTTCCGTTAAAACCTCGTATCCTGCAATCGACGATACAGATTTTACTCCATCCACTTCCATAATTAGTTTTTGAAGTTGTTGCGAAATGTCGTTGGTTCTTTCCAACGTAGATCCGGGAGGCGTTTGTACAATGGCGTAAAGCATTCCCTGGTCTTCACTGGGAATAAATCCGGATGGAAGCGTTGTGGTGATGACATAAATTCCAACCCCAAATGCCAACCATAAAACACCGGTTACCCATGTGCGATGTGCAATTAGTTTAAGCAACCAAACGTATTTATTGGTGAGTTTTTCAAATCCACGGTTAAATGAATCGAGCGCGCGATTCAATATGTTTTTCTTTTTCGGTTTGCCATGCGTGTTCTTTAAAATCATAGCACACAATACCGGAGTCAACGTAAGCGCCACCAGACCCGACAGTACGATGGAACTTGCCATGGTAATGGAAAACTGCCGGTAGAAAACTCCAACAGGACCAGTCATAAATGCAACCGGTACAAACACTGCTGTCATTAATAATGTAATTGCGATTACCGCACCGGAAATTTCGCCAAGCACCAATCGTACTGCCTGATAGGGGGAAACATGAACTTCTTCCATTTTTGCATGCACTGCTTCTACTACCACAATCGCGTCATCCACCACAATACCAATCGCAAGTACCAATGCAAAAAGTGTAATCATATTAATCGTTAAACCGAAAATCTGCATGAACAGAAATGCTCCAATCAGTGAAATCGGAACCGCAAGCGTTGGGATGAGTGTCGAACGCCAGTCGCCCAAAAACACAAATACCACCAAGGCAACAAGAATGAAAGCATCACGCAGGGTGTGCACTACGTTTTCGGTGGAAGCATCCAAAAATTTCGAAACGTCGTAACTGATTTCATAATCCATTCCCGGAGGGAACGATTGTTTTAATTTTTCTAGTTCAGCTTTTACATTTTTAATTACCTCGCTCGCATTACTTCCGTAAGTCTGCTTTAACACAATCGCCGCAGAAGGATATTCATTGAGGTTGGAGTAGATATCGTAATACTCACTTCCTAATGTAACAGTGGCAATATCTTTTAACCGCAGCATTTCCCCATTGGGATTGGCGCGGATAATGACATTCTCATATTGGGTAGGTTCATTGTAACGGTCGGGATAGGCCAATACATATTCCAATGCTTCGGCACGACTTCCGTCGCCGCGACCAATCCTTCCCGGTTTACCAATAATACTTTGTTCACCCAAGGCCTCCATGACTTCATCCGGAGAAACATTGTAAGCACGCATACGTTCCGGATTTAGCCAGATACGCATGGCATACTGACGACTCCCCAGAATCCGCGCCTGACCAATACCGTTGATCCGTTGCAATTCCGGAATCATATTTACACCGGCATAGTTGAACAAAAATTTCATGTTGGCGCTGGTGTCTGTACTATACAGATTCACATACATCAACATACTTGGCATAATCGGAGTAATGATTACACCTTCACGTTGTACCAGTTCAGGTAAACGATTTCGCACCTGCTCCACGCGATTGGAAATCTGCACGAGGGCCTGATTGGGATCGGTTCCCGGATTAAATACAACCTGAATATTACATTCTCCGGCACTGGTTGCATCTGAGGTCATGTAACGCATACCCCATGCACCGTTGATGGCTTGTTCGAGAGGAATAATAACCGATTCGGTCAGCGTTTTAGCACTGGCGCCCGGGTAGGAGGCCGAAACCATCACCATTGGGGGTGCAATTTCAGGAAACTGAGATGTCGGTAATGTGTATATCGACAACACGCCCATAAATATGATTACCAGCGATAGTACAATCGCAAGGACAGGACGTTTTAAAAATTTATTGAACATGTCTTTTTCTTTTTTAATGGATGATTATTCCACGTAGACATTCAGATTCGAAATCACTTTTTGAGGTTCCTCATAGGTAAATTCAATTTTGTCGCCGTCTTTCACTTTCCGGATTCCTTCTAATAAAATGCGTTCACCGTCTTTTAATCCTTTCCCTACAATGAAAATATCGGGCATTTCTGCAGCAAGTGTTATTTCACGCTGGTGAACAACATTGTCTTTGTCGACCACAAAAACATATTTCTTTTCAAGAATTTCGAAAGTGGATTTTTGTGGAATGATCAACGCGTTTTTATAAGGAGCCGTCATTAAAATATTTCCGGTTTCACCGTGACGTAAAAGTTTTTCTGGATTTGGAAATTTGGCACGGAAGGCGATGTTACCCGTTTCATTATTAAAATCCGCTTCAATGGTTTCTACAATACCGGGCTGATCAAAAACTTCATGATTAGCCATCTCCAGATGCACATGCATGGTACTGTCTTTTTTAGCCATTTGTTTATAGGTTAAATATTCTGCTTCAGGCACGTTAAAATAAACCCACATATTGCTGTTGTCGGAGAGCAGCGTAAGTAAATCGCCTTCTTCTACGAGACTACCGAGTCGCACATAGAAATGGTCCATAATTCCATCAAACGGTGCACGGATTTCCGTGAATCCCAAATGCGCCTGTGCTAATGCTAATTCGGCTTTTGCCTTATCTAATTTTGCTTTAGCTAATGCTAATTCGTTTTTCGAAACGTAATTGCTATCTGCTAATGCTTTGGTGTTTTGGTATTCGATTTCTGCAAAATTTACTTCTGCCTGCGCACGATTCATTTCTGCTTCATACAAAACCGGCATGATTTTAAACATCAGTTCGCCTTTGTGTACGAGCTGACCTTCATCAACAAAGATGTCCTGCAAATAACCACGCTCCATTGCACGCAATTCAATGTGCTGTATGGCATGAATCTGGCACACATATTCGTGAACAACGGTAGTGTCTTTTTTCAGCGGACTGGTTACTACATACTTAATTTCCTCTTCGCCTTCTTCATGGTGCGATCCGCAGCTACTGCCCAGGATCAGGACGGCAAAACCCATGGTAATGAGAATACTTCTCATGATGTTTGTTTTTTAAATGATTGAAATAATTGGATGCTTGGGGGAATTCCCCAACGATCTTTATTCACTCCGGAAATGGAGTGATTTAAAAAAAGAAGATGTTTAAATCAGAAGTGATCTGTATCGGATAAACAGATCTGAAATAAATAAATCAGGCGATTGAATTTCGCTTGTATTTATTTGGGAAATAAAGAAGAAATTTCCCTGGTGATTTTGATTGGTTAGTGATAAATATACATCATCATGATGATCTTCTGCACTTTCATTTTCTTCTTCCAGTTCTACCAAGGTGAGAGGATCACCTAAAAAATCGGAATCTAAAGGATTGGAAAATGGTACAGTATGGATTTCTGCTGAAGCAGAGCTGAAATGATGAACTTGACTCGCTGATTTTAATTCGGATGAAAAGGAATTGGCAAATCCAATTACAGTAATCAGCGACAAAATAAAAACAGAAAGACTAAAGCGGAGTCCGTTAAAAAGTTGGATTTTGAATGATCGTTCTCCAATGACAAATTCGGAATTATTCGCAGAATATTCCGGTGTGTGGTTATTGGTATGGAGGACGACAGGTTTCAATCGGACATTATTTAAACCGATTCAAAAGTCTGTAAACTCATCGAAATGTTTTCATAAAATATTTTTTAGTGATTCATTAGTTTATTTTATAATAGCAATGCTATTGAACTTTTTTTAGAGATGGATTTTCATTGACAAAATGGTTATAAATTTCATATAAAATCACAATACGAATCAGGAAGAAAATCCAATTATTTGGCACTGTTAAAAAAGTTTAAATAAGAAATATTGATAGTAATACCCTCTTGCATAAGACCTTTAAATGTTAACGAAAAATTAAAATTCACCCATTTTCCTTCTTTTTATTTATGTTGCGTTCTGCATAAATATTTTTTATGAATTACACATTACATCAATTGCAGGTGTTTTCCCGGGTTGTGGACTTAAAGTGCATTACCCGAGCTGCGGAAGAATTACATATGACGCAACCAGCTGTATCTATTCAATTAAAAAATTTCCAGGATCAGTTTGATATTCCACTTACAGAAATCGTGGGCCGAAAATTATTTGTTACGGATTTCGGAATGGAGATTTATCATATGACGCAACGAATCCTGGAGGAAGTAGATGCAATTAATTTTAAAACCCTATCCTATAAAGGATTTATTACGGGTCGCTTAAAAATCTCTTCAGTATCCACCGGATTGTATGTAATGCCTTATTTTTTATCCGGATTTTTAAATGATAATGAAGGGGTTGAATTGGTAATGGATGTAACCAATAAATCGAAAGTCATAGAAAGTCTGCAACAAAATGAAATTGATTTTGCACTCGTGTCGGTGATGCCTTCCGATATTCGGTTAAACTCAGAGCAATTGGTAGAGAATGAATTATTTTTGGTTGGAAATAAAAATCATGATTTAGGGAATAAGTCCTTACACAAACAACAATTTACCAAACTACCTCTTATTTTTCGGGAAGAAGGTTCTGGTACTCGTTTTGTAATGGAGGAATTTTTCAAGAAGAATAAGATTGATGTGCGAAAGAAACTTGAACTAACTACCAACGAAGCCGTGAAGCAAGCTGTTGTTTCCGGATTAGGATATTCGGTAATGCCATTAATCGGAATTCGAAATGAATTAAAAGTGGGGGAGTTAAAAATTATTCCCGTTAGTGGATTTCCGATTGTATCCTCCTGGCGACTGGTTTGGCTGAAAGAAAAAAAGTTATCGCCGGTGGCTGAAGCGTATTTGAAATATTTACGAAAGGAAAAAGACAGGATAAAATCAGAACATTTTTCCTGGATCACCAAAGCCGGGGGAAGCCGCTAATTTTTGTGAGTAAACCTTTCTGGAAAAATCTCAACATTTAGGTGAAAAGTGTAAAGTATTATTTCGCTTTTAAAAATTCTTCCACCAGTTTTAAAGCTTGTGGACCCACACCATGCAATTTGTTTAATCGTGCAATGCCGAATTTTTTCAATTCGTTTTTGTTTTTAATTCCCGCTGCTTGTAGTGCTCTCCAGGCGGGAGCCGAAAGTCCGGGTACAAAACAATTTGTATTTTTGTTTTCTGCTTCGCATTTCGGACAAGTCCTGCAATCGCTTGTTTTAGTATAGGTGTGTCCCTTTTTGCAGGTAATAATCGTTGCAGTGCTTTTGTTTTTTTCCTTTACCGTGGTAATTCGGAACAAAACAATTTTTCGGATGAGCGCTGCAGGGATTTTTTTTCCAAATGGAAATTGTATAGTGCCTTTGGAGGTTTTGTAATCGCTTAGCTCCTCCTTAAAATGTTCGATGGGTTTTGAAGTCGGAAAAAATCCGATATGGTGTTTAAAGGCCGCGAAGTAAACCAGATTCTCACTACTGCGATAAGCGGGCATTCCATACGATAGTTTCCGTTCGGCATCAGGAATTAGTTTCGAAATGAGCTGATCCAGTTCAATCATCATACTGGCTGCAGGTTCCGGATGGCGGTCGATATAATTTCGGATGGGATCCGATTTTTTTATTTCCTTCATGTAAACAATATCCTACTTTTGAGGAATAAAACAAAACGATGGCTTTATCCCGCCCGCATTTCCCTTTGATCGACGCCGTTTGCCGTGCATTGGATGATATTTTTGAACGCCGGTATTATGCCGATCGTGTGATTGAACGTGTATTGAAGGAAAACCCCAAAATGGGCTCGCGCGACAGGGCTTTTGTTGCGGAGACCACCTATAATGTGGTGCGTTGGTGGCGTTATCTTTACGAATTAGCAGGAACAGAAGCTAAAACAGACCGTCCTTCTTTGCTCCGTGTTTTGTCCACTTATTTTTACGTTTTTCATGGCGAGCAATTTACCTGGCAGGAAAATTCGGGGATGGAGTTTAAATCCATCAACCGGAAAAAAGAGGAATTAAAACAAAATCTTGCCATCACACAGAGTGTGCCCGACTGGATGTTTCAAATGGGAGAAGCTGAATTGAAGGAAAATTGGATAAAGGAATTATCGGCTTTAAACAAAGAAGCAGATGTTATTCTACGGGTGAATACGCTTAAGACAGATAAGGAAGCCTTGCGCCACAAACTTGCAGAAGACGGAATTGAAACCATAGATGTAGCCGGTAGCATTGATGCTTTACAACTGAAACAACGGAAAAATATTTTTAGAAACGAATGGTTTCAAAATGGATTTTTCGAAGTGCAGGATAGCGGCTCTCAGCAAATCGGAGAATTCGTTAACCCTCAACCGGGAATGCGTGTAATTGATGCCTGTGCCGGAGCAGGTGGAAAGTCATTGCAGCTCGGGGCGATGATGAAAAACAAGGGACGATTAATTTCAATGGATGTGGAGGAACGCAAATTAATTGAGTTGAGAAAACGATCTTCACGTGCAGGAGTAAATATTATTGAAACAAAATTGATCGATTCCGGAAAAGTAATTAAGCGCTTAGCTGATTCTGCCGATCGTGTATTGCTGGATGTGCCTTGTTCAGGAATGGGGACCCTCAGAAGAAATCCGGATGCGAAGTGGAAATTGAATCCTGAATTTTTCGAAAAGGTAAAAGCACTCCAAAAAGAGATTTTGTTGAACTACTCGCAAATGGTAAAAGTTGGTGGACAACTTATTTATGCCACCTGCAGTATTTTCCCTTCAGAAAATGAATTGCAGGTAGAGGCTTTCCTCAAGGAAAAAGGCAGTTCTTTCCGTTTGCTGGAGCAAAAAAGTCTGAGTCCCGCTAAGTCCGGAACCGACGGCTTTTTTATGGCCCGCCTTGAACGAATTGCCTAAGGTTGAAATCTTTTTTTCTTCCCGATTGTTATAGCCTAATACAAGCCTAAGGTTTACTGTATAATAGAGAGATAATTAGAATCATTCTAAATAAACTTTCTTGTTGACAGTTTACTTTTGGGCAGTTACATTTGTGCAACTAAAAAACCACATTTTTCGATATGAGTAAATCTGTTCTGCTCAAGTCTTCCCTCGCAAAAAAATACTGGATGGGTGCAACGGGATTGTTCCTTTGCCTTTTTCTGGTTGGTCACCTGGCGGGAAATCTTCAATTACTGATATCACCGGCTAACGGTGCACGAGATCAGTTCAATCTCTACGGTCAGTTTATGACCACCAATCCCTTGGTGAAGGTGTTGAGTTATGTCACCTACATTTCTATTTTGTTTCATGCCATTGATGGTTTATTGCTGGCTATGCAAAACAGAAAATCGCGGCCGGTACGTTACCAAAAAGTGGATGCGAATGCCAACAGCTCCTGGGCTTCGCGTAACATGGCTTTTTTAGGTACGGTTATGCTGGTGTTTATTGTGCTCCACATGCTGGCCTTTTGGAAAAGAATGCACTGGGGACCTATCGACACTTATACCGGTCCGCACGGCGAGCAGTTGAAAGATCTTTACTCTATCACCATTCAGGCATTTAAAGATCCGGAAATGGGAATGGCGGTTTGTATGGTTTACCTCGTGGCCATGATGGCGATTATGTTCCACTTGTTGCACGGTTTTCAAAGTGCTTTCCAATCACTCGGTCTTCGTCACGCTAAATACACACCGGTGATTAAAATGGTGGGATTAGGTTTTGCCGTTTTCATTCCGGCATTGTTCGCCTTCATCCCTTTTTACGTACGTTTTATTTTATAATCCAGAGCTGAACTATGAGCAAGCTTGATTCAAAAATACCACATGGTCCGATGGACAAAAAATGGACGGATTACAAAAATCACGTTCTTCTTGTTAACCCTGCCAATAAACGTTCTATTGATGTTATTGTAGTAGGAACCGGTTTGGCCGGATCTTCTGCTGCAGCTTCATTGGCAGAAATGGGCTACAATGTAAAAGCATTTTGTTTCCAGGATTCTCCGCGTCGTGCACACTCCATTGCTGCACAAGGTGGAATTAATGCTGCAAAAAATTATCAGAACGATGGCGATTCTGTTTATCGTTTATTCTACGATACAATTAAAGGTGGCGACTACCGCGCGCGTGAAGCAAACGTTCATCGTTTAGCGGAAGTTTCTGCGAATATTATTGACCAATGTGTTGCACAAGGTGTTCCTTTTGCACGTGAGTACGGTGGACTTCTCGACAACCGCTCATTTGGTGGTACACAGGTTCAGCGTACATTTTATGCAGCCGGACAAACTGGTCAGCAATTATTACTCGGTGCATACTCCGCTTTATCGCGTCAGATTGCGCTGGGTAAAGTGAAAATGTACAACCGTCACGAAATGCTCGATGTAGTATTAGTGGGTGGTAAGGCGCGCGGAATTATTGCCCGTAATCTTGTTACCGGAGAAATTGAACGCCATTCTGCGCATGCGGTATTGTTATGTTCCGGAGGATATGGAAATGTATTTTTCCTTTCTACCAATGCTATGGGTAGCAATGTTACTGCTGCATGGAAAGCGCATAAACGTGGAGCTCATTTTGGTAATCCATGTTTTACTCAGATTCACCCAACCTGTATTCCGGTTTCCGGCGATCATCAGTCGAAATTAACCCTGATGTCGGAATCGCTCCGTAATGATGGTCGTATTTGGGTTCCGAAGAAAAAAGAAGATGCTGTTGCAATTCAACAAGGAAAGAAAAGAGGAAATGATATTGCGGAAGAAGACCGCGATTATTACCTCGAAAGAAGATATCCTGCATTCGGAAATTTAGTTCCCCGCGATGTGGCATCACGTGCTGCTAAAGAACGTTGCGATGCTGGTTTCGGAGTTAATCCTACCGGTCAGGCAGTATTCCTCGATTATGCTTCGGCTATTGAACGCTACGGAAAAGTTGAAGCTACAAAACGCCATATGCCCAATGCCAGCAAAGAAGAAATTCGCGCTATGGGTAAAGAAGTGGTAAAAGAAAAGTACGGTAACCTGTTCGATATGTACAAACAAATCACCGGTGATGATCCGTACGAAACCCCAATGAAAATTTATCCTGCCGTTCACTATACCATGGGCGGATTATGGGTGGATTATGAATTGATGACTTCTATCCCCGGTTGTTATGCACTGGGTGAAGCCAACTTCTCCGATCACGGTGCAAATCGCCTCGGTGCTTCTGCTTTAATGCAGGGATTGGCCGACGGATATTTTGTAATTCCATACACCATCGGAAATTATTTATCGCACGATATCAGAACCGGAAAAATTCCAACCGATTCACCTGAATTTGATGCAGCAGAAAAAGAAGTGAAAGAGCGTTTGAATTTCTTTATCAATAATAAGGGAAGCAAATCTGTTGATCATTTCCACAAGCGTCTCGGAAAAATTATGTGGGATAAATGCGGAATGGCACGTAACGAAAAAGGATTGAGAGAAGCCATTCAGGAGATCCGTCAGTTGCGCGAGGAGTTCTGGAAAGATGTTCGTGTTCCTGGAGAATTAAATGCCTTTAATCCAGAACTGGAAAAAGCAGGTCGCGTTGCCGACTTCCTTGAACTGGGCGAATTGATGTGTATGGACGCACTTAACCGTGAGGAATCCTGCGGTGGTCACTTCCGTGAAGAATCGCAAACCGAAGATGGTGAGGCCAAACGTAATGATGATCGTTTTGCATATGTAGCTGCATGGGAATTTAAGGGCGACGTTAAAGATGCCATGTTGCACAAAGAAGAACTCACGTTCGAGGAAATCAAAATGGTTGCTCGTTCCTATAAATAATCCGATTAAGAATCTTTAGTTTTTAGATATGAAACTTCATTTAAAAATCTGGCGCCAGAAAAACCGTGATGCACAAGGTAAACTGGTTGATTATACCATAGATCACGTTTCTCCGGATATGTCCTTCCTCGAAATGTTGGATGTGCTGAATGAGGAACTGATCAATAAAGGGGATGACCCAATTGCATTCGATCACGATTGCCGCGAAGGTATTTGCGGAATGTGCTCCTTGTTTATCAACGGAAGAGCCCATGGTCCAAATTACGGAGTAACCACTTGTCAGCTTCACATGCGTTCGTTTAAGGACGGTGACACGATTTATATCGAGCCCTGGAGAGCGAAGGCTTTCCCGGTGATTAAAGACCTTGCGGTGGACCGTAGTGCTTTTGACCGCATTATCCAGGCCGGTGGTTATGTAAGCGTAAACACAGGAGGAGCGCAGGATGCGAACTGTATTCCTGTTCCTAAAGTAGATGCAGATAAAGCATTTGCCGCAGCAACGTGTATTGGTTGCGGAGCATGTGTGGCTACTTGTAAAAACGCATCAGCGATGTTGTTTGTTTCTGCTAAAGTATCGCAGTTGGCTTTATTGCCACAAGGTAAGGTAGAGGCTAAAGACCGCGTTCTAAACATGGTTGCTCAAATGGATGCCGAAGGATTCGGGAACTGTTCCAATACAGGTGCATGTGAAGTAGAATGTCCGAAAGGAATTTCATTGGAAAACATCGCACGCATGAACCGTGAGTACCTCATGGCTTCCTGCTCCAGCGAGAAATAAATAAATGACTATATTTTTTCAAAAGCCCGGTTTATTAAATCGGGCTTTTTTTTGGTCAAAAAAAAAGGTCGGCAATTAGCCGACCTTTTTTGCAAGAAGCAAAAAACGATTATTCGCCTTTGAGTTCTTTTTCACACTCTTTCATTACTTCTTCGATTTCGCCTTGAGCAGCTTTGTCATCTTTGTACTTAGTCTCCATCTCTTCGCCCATTTTCATACAGCTTTCGAGTTTAGACATGTCTTTCATAGCTTCTTTCATGCAATCACAGAATTTCTGACCGTCAGCTTTAGCACCGCCGCCGCCGCAAGAAGTAAGAGCAAGAGCAGAGATAACTGCTACTGAGAAAAATACCTTTTTCATGGTTTGTGGATTAAGTTTGTTAAAGGGTTTATGCTTTGAAATTAGAAAAAAATCGTGAATTCCAATAAAATGTGAAAAAAAAGGAGCGAAAAGGGGCGATTTTTGTTGTTTGAAGGACCTAAACAAGCAGGTTTCAAAATCGGCGAGGCGCTCAAAAAGGCTTATTTCAGCGGTTTTCCGGTTGCTCATAAACAGCGCAACGGATAATTTCTTCGGCGTAGGTTTTGGCGTCCTTCGGATCTTTTAAATATTCTTTGTGTTCGGCTGCTAATTCTGCACATTCATTTAACTTATTCTGATCTGAGCCTGCTTCCAGAAAACATTTGCAATAAGCGCGGGCCATTTCTTTGGGATTGGAAGAAGAACAGGAAAAGAGAAAAAATAAAAATAAGGGACTTAATTTTTTAATCGCATTCATCGGTCTTTTCATAAATGATGTTCATTTTTTCTTTATCGGTACCATAAGCGCTCTGCGCTTCAGATTCCAGCATGACGATTTCGTCGACAAGTTTTTTCTTTTCTTCTTCGGTTTTGGCCGACTGAATTTTATGATTGAGTTCGCACCATTGTTCGGCGTATTTTTCCGGACTGGTGGAGCATGCGCTCAGCAACAGACTAACGACAATTGAGAAATGCAGCGTCGAATTCTTTTTCTTCATCGGTGCCCTTGTATTTTTTTGTGTACTTATTAAGCAGATTCATGCATTCGTTCATTTTTGTAGTGGCAGCTTCACCTTTCAGGTGATAAACTTCATCATAACATTCGCAAACTTCACGCGCATCACGTTCTGGTCCGCAGGAACCCAGTAGACTTAACAATAACAGACTAAACAGAAAAATTCTCATACCCTAAATATAAACAAAGAAGCAAATGAAAGCAGCAAAAAAAACGAATATTAGCGAAATACGATTTTGGATGTTCAGAAAGGTTATTTTTGTTCATTATGCCTAGCTATCCACGATCTATTTCTTCTAAATTACCATTGGTTGGTACAACCATTTTTACGGTAATGAGCAAACTGGCGGCAGAAAACAACGCCATTAATCTATCACAAGGTTTTCCGGATTTTCCTTGTTCCGCTGAATTAATTTCATTGGTGACAAAACACATGCAGGAAGGCAAAAATCAATATGCGCCCATGCAGGGACTCCTCTCCTTGCGCGAAACCATTGCTGCAAAAATGGAAAAGGCCTATGGAGTTGCTTATCACCCGGAGGGTGAAATAACTATTACCGCCGGAGGAACACAGGCGATTTATTCGGCCATTGCTGCTTTTGTTCGGGAAGGTGATGAAGTGATTGTTTTTAATCCTGCCTACGATTGCTATGAACCCGCCATTGAGTTGAATGGTGGAGTTACGGTTTTTTCTACACTGGTGGCACCGGAGTATAAAATTAACTGGACCGAAGTTCGAAAGCTGATCAATCATAAAACACGAATGATCATCATTAACACGCCGCATAATCCAACCGGAACTTTATTGAGTAAATCGGATCTTGAAGAGCTGGAAAAAATTACCAAAGGATCGGATATTATAGTGATTTCGGATGAGGTGTATGAGCATCTCGTGTTTGATGGCCTATGTCACGAAAGTGTTTGCAGGTATCCCGGACTGGCAGAGCGTTCTATTCTGGTTTACTCCTTCGGAAAAACGTTTCACGTTACGGGATGGAAAACCGGATATGTGTGTGGTCCCGCAAATTTAATGACGGAGTTCAGAAAGGCGCACCAGTTTATTGTTTTTGCGGTAAACACGCCAATGCAATATGCGCTGGATGAATTTTTAAAACAGGAAGAAAACTATTTATCTCTCGGGAATTTCTATCAGGAAAAACGCGATTATTTTTTAAATGGAATAAAAGGATCGCGTTTTCAGTTGAAGCCTTCGCAGGGGACCTATTTTCAATTGTTGAATTATTCGAAAATCAGCAATGAGAAGGACACTGAATTTGCCATTCGTCTAACTAAAGAAAACAAGATTGCCAGCATACCGGTTTCTGTTTTTTATAATAATGAAAACGACGAAAAAGTTTTACGTTTTTGTTTTGCCAAGAAAAAAGAAACGCTCGACAAAGCCATTGAAATAATTAATGCGATTTAATATGGATTTAAAAGTATCGATTGTACAAACCACCATGGAGTGGGAAAATATTCGCGAAAACATTTTGCATTTCGATCAACGCATAAATAAGATTGCAGAAAGTGATGTTATTGTTTTGCCGGAGATGTTTACTACAGGATTTTCTATGCAGACTGATCTTTTGGCTGAGGAGATGAATGGATCGGCAGTGCAGTGGATGCTGAATAAAGCCAAAGAAAAAAACGCTGCCATAACAGGTAGTGTAATGATTAAAGAAAATGATCGTTTTTTTAACCGGTTAATCTGGGCACAACCCGACGGAAAAATTTTCCATTACGATAAACGCCATTTGTTTCGAATGGGGAATGAGCACCAACACTATTCCGCCGGTAATGGAAGAATAGTCATTGAATGGCGCGGATGGAAAATTTGTCCACTGATCTGCTACGATCTCCGCTTTCCGGTTTGGGCAAGAAATACAGATCCTTTTTACGACGTTTTACTTTATGTAGCCAACTGGCCTGATGTTCGTCGTCACCCCTGGAAAACCCTCATCACGGCACGTGCCATCGAAAATCAATGTTATGTGGTTGCCGTAAATCGCATTGGGAAAGATGGTCGCGATATAGAGCATGCCGGAGATTCTTGTGTTTGCGATCCAAAAGGACATTGGATTTCGGAAACGCAGCCTTATAAAGAAAGCATTGAAACAATTGTGTTGAGTAAAATGGAACTGGAGGATTTCCGTGAAAAATTTCCCGTGTTATTGGATGGAGATCAATTTCACATCGATTAAAACCAGGGAACAATTTCTATAGCGAAAAGTTGTTCTGTAGTTTTTAGTGCAACGGCAATGGAAAAACCTGCGAAGAGGAGTCCCCATACAATGGCAGGTATATAAGTAATAGAACGGAGATTCGCCGCATCACCGGAGTGACCAGGTTCGTCGGCACTAAGCCATAAAATGACCAATGAAGAATAGACGGCTTCAATGCTGTTGACGATGGCGCTAAAGCTTAAAAAATACCAGGTAACATGTGGATTGTTATAGTACCAGCATCCGCCAAGTAAAGCGCCAAAACTTAAAATCCAGAACCATCCGAATTTGTTTCTTACCCAAAACAAAAGATTAAGGAGTAACCATCCGGCTAATCCGTAAAAAACCCAATCTGTTTTTCCGAGGTGTTGGTAGTACAACATGGCCCATCCTGCTAAAATTCCAAATGGATATCCGGCTAAATTAATCAGCATATCACGCAGCCATCCCGATTGCACATATTTGCAGGTTCCAGAAGTATCGGCATGCAAATCTACGGTGCTGAATTTTCCGGTGAGCAGCAAAGCCATCACGGCGTGACCACTCTCGTGAAACATGGTGTTGAGTCCGCGGAAATACGGACCGATTTTATCGATTCTCAATAAGAGAAAAGCCAATACAATCATGCCGATGTATTGATAGGAAGCTGGCGCGAAATCGAGCATAATTAAAATTACGCCGATTCTGCTTCACCCGGTGAAATGCCGCGATGAAATATTAAGAGCGGGAGGTTAATTAAAATTCCCGTTTAAAGTTGTGTTGCGCCTTCTTTTATCACTTCTACAAGTGAAGGATCCAGCAAGGTGCTGGTATCGCCTAAATTTGACGTGTCACCTTCTGCAATTTTTCGAAGAATGCGACGCATGATTTTACCGCTTCGTGTTTTAGGTAATCCGGGTACAAATTGAATTTTGTCGGGTTTAGCAATAGGACCAATAATCCGCGATACGGTTTGCGTAATATCCTGCTTAGCCAATTGCGCATCACCGTGTGAACCATCGTAAATAACATAAGCATAAATGCCTTGTCCTTTTACATCATGCGGATAACCTACTACGGCGCTTTCAATTACACCGGAATGCATATTAATAGCATTTTCCACTTCAGCGGTTCCAATGCGGTGACCACTTACGTTTAATACATCGTCCACCCTTCCGGTGATGCGATAATTTCCATTGGCATCGCGCAAGCATCCGTCGCCTGTAAAGTATTTGTTTTCGTAAGTAGAAAAGTAGGTTTGTCTGCAACGTTCATGATCGCCATAAGTGCTGCGGATAATTCCGGGCCATGGTGCTTTCATGCATAAATTTCCGCTTACGTTATTCCCCGTTATTTCATTACCGTTTTCATCGACCAGACAAGGTTGAACACCGGGTAAGGGTAAGGTTGCAAATGATGGAATACCGGGAGTAACATTAGCAATATTTGAAATTAAAACACCTCCGGTTTCCGTTTGCCACCAGGTATCTACAATGGGACATTTTTCTTTTCCGATGTTTTTATTGTACCAGTGCCAGGCTTCTTCGTTGATGGGTTCGCCTACGGTTCCCAATACTTTTAATGAAGAAAGATTTTTATTTTTTAATGGATCTAATCCAAATCCCATCAGACTCCGGATAGCGGTTGGGGCGGTGTATAAAATATCGACCTTGTATTTATCTACAATATCCCAAAATCTGCCTGCATCCGGCCAGGTTGGAATTCCTTCGAACATGAGGGATGTGCCTCCTGCAGAGAGTGGACCATAAACGATATAACTGTGTCCCGTAATCCATCCGATATCGGCCGTGCAAAAATGGATTTGTCCGGCCTGGTATTGAAATACATTTACAAAAGTATAGTTGGTCCACACCATATACCCCGCCGTAGTATGCACCACTCCTTTGGGTTTACCTGTAGATCCTGATGTATAGAGAATAAATAAAATATCTTCCGCATCCATTTCTACGGCTTCGCAAAATGGATTTCCTTGTGTTTCCACTTTTTTAATTTCATCTTCCCACCAAAGATCTCTGCCTTTGATCATGCTTACCGCAATTCGGGTTCTGGTACTTACAATCACTTTTTTCACTATGTGATTACCCACCAGCGCATCATCAATTACACTTTTTAAGGGAATATCTTTTGCACCACGGTAAGCGCCATCGGATGTGATAATATATTCCGCTTTTGCATCATCTAAACGATCAGCAATGGCTTGTGCAGAAAACCCGCCGAATATCACCGAGTGAATGGCACCAATGCGGGCACAGGCTAAAACAGCAATGGTTAATTCGGGAATCATCCCCATATAAATACAAACGCGATCTCCTTTTTTTACGCCGTTGTTCAAAAGGACATTGGCAAATTGCATCACTTTAAAATGCAATTCACGATAAGTGAGCACACGGTGATGTTCTTCCGGATCGTTCGGCTCCCAAATAATAGCCGGCTGATCTCCGCGTTCGGCGAGGTGCCGGTCCAGACAGTTTTCTGTGATGTTTAATTTTCCTCCACTGAACCATTTTACGTCCGGACCACTAAAATCCCAATGTAAAACCTTGTTCCATTTTTTTTTCCAAACGAAATTTTCAGCAATTTCTCCCCAGAAAAGTTCCGGATTTTCTACACTGCGCTTATACTGCAGATCATATTCTTCGCGCGATTTTATTTGATAGGGATATGACATAGCCTTTGTGTTTAGTCACAATATAAAAAATATTATACAAGTGCATTTCCGGAATAGCTAGCAAAAAAAATGACAGGCAATGCCTGTCATTTTAAATGAAGTATGAATTTGGTTAAAAGCCTAATTTTTCGCGCACCACTTTTAATTTTGCATGAGCAATTTTTCGCGCCTTTTCTTCGCCGATTTTTAGCCGGGCTTCTAATTCAGCATGATTCTCCATGTAATACGCATACAACTTCCGTGCTTCTGCAAATTTTTCGAGAATCAAAGCAAGTAATTCTTGTTTTGCATGTCCGTATCCAAAATTCCCTGCCAGGTATTTGGCGCGCAATTCTGCAACCTGAATTTCGGTGCCCAGCAAACTGTACAATTTAAATACGTTACAGGTATCCGGATTTTTAGGTTCTTCCAATGGAGTAGAGTCGGTAACAATGGTTCCGATTTGTTTTTTCAATTCCTTTTCCGGAAGAAAAACATCAATGAAATTTTTGTAGCTCTTACTCATTTTTTGTCCGTCGGTTCCGGGGACAATCATCACCCGTTCATCCACTTTTGCTTCGGGAACTACAAATGTTTCTCCCATTATGCGGTTAAACGATTCGGCGATGTCTCTCGAAATTTCCAGATGCTGTACCTGGTCTTTTCCAACAGGGATGTATTGTGCATCGTATAACACGATATCGGCAGCTTGCAAAACAGGATAAGTGAATAATCCGGCATTTACATCTGCAAGACGATCGCTTTTTTCTTTAAACGAATGGGCATTCGCCAGCATTGGAAACGGAGTAAAGCAATTCAGATACCAGGCAAGTTCGGTGACTTCGGGGATCTGACTTTGACGGTAAAATATGGTGCGTTCCGGATCCAGACCAAATGCAAGCCATGCAGCTGCAACGGCATTGGTATTGGTTTTTCGCTGCTCCCCATCTTTTAATGAGGTTAATGAATGCATGTCGGCAATGAAAATGAACGATTCATTTTTCGGATCGTTGCACAATTCAATGGCGGGCAAAATGGCGCCAAGGATGTTGCCTAAATGAGGAACTCCTGAACTTTGTATGCCGGTTAATATTCTGGCCATGGTGGTGTAGAAATAATCAGATCATTTTTAAAAACGAAACTTCTTTTGGAGTTAAAAATCTCCATTTTCCTCTGGGAAGATCTTTTTTAACTAATCCTGCAAACATTACACGATCCAGCTTAATTACTTTGTAACCGAGATGTTCAAACATACGGCGTACAATACGGTTTCTTCCGCTGTGAATCTCAACACCGATATCGCGTTTGTTGCTTGCATCACCAACGAATTGAACATCGTCTACTTTAATAAATCCGTCTTCCAGTTCAAAACCTTCCTTCAGCTTCAGCAAATCTTCGCGCGAAACATTTTGGTCGGTCATTACATGGTAAATTTTCTTGATGTTGTTTCGTGGATGCGTCAGTTTATCTGTTAGTTCTCCGTCGTTAGTAAAGAGTAATAGTCCGGTGGTATTGCGGTCTAATCTTCCAACCGGATAAATACGTTCTTTGGTCGCTTTTTCTACCAGCTCCATTACGGTTCTGCGTTTTTCCGGATCATCCACCGTGGTGATGTAATCTTTCGGTTTATTCAGTAACACGTACACCAGTTTTTCCTGCGATAAAAGTTGGTCGCCATAATGCACTTTGTCGGTCGGCATTACGCGCGTTCCTAATTCGGTTACGATTTTGCCGTTGACTTTAACCACTCCGGACTGAATCAATTCATCAGCTTCGCGGCGCGAACACACTCCGGTGTTGGCAATGAATTTATTTAAGCGGATACTTCCGTCGTCCTCTCGTTTTACGGTAGATTTTTTAGAGCGGGAAGTTTGTACCAGTTTTTTATAATCGGAAGACGATTTTTTTACGCGCTTTTTCTCATCGTCGAGTTTTTTAAAATCGAATTCTTCATCGTCTTTAAAATCCTCGTTGATATAACTTTTTTTATCTGATTTTCCGGAGAAACCGCTGAATCCGCTTTTACGTTTTTTAGAAGTTCCGTACGATTCTTCGCCGGATGTTTCTGATTTGTTTTCGAAATCATCTTCTTCTCTTTTTTTGTAACCGCGGCTTTCACTATCGTCGGATCGGCCAAAACTTTTTTTCTTGCGATCATCGAATTTGCGCGTACCGGAACGTTCATCGTCGCGTTTTCCATATTTGCGTTCGCCACCTTCAGAGGATCTTCCGTAAGAACGTTTTTCTCCACGGTCATCGTCTCTGCGTTTGCTGAATTTACGCTCACCACCTTCAGAGGATCTGCTATAAGAGCGTTTTTCTCCGCGGTCATCATCTCTGCGTTTTGAGTAGGAGCGTTCACCACCTTCAGAGGATCTGCTATAAGAGCGTTTTTCTCCGCGGTCGTCGTCTCTGCGTTTGCTGAATTTGCGTTCGCCACCTTCAGAAGATCTGCCATATGAGCGTTTTTCTCCGCGATCATCATCTCTGCGTTTGCTGAATTTACGTTCACCATCTTCAGAAGATCTGCCGTATGAGCGTTTTTCTCCACGGTCATCATCTCTTCGTTTGCTATAGGAACGTTCACCGCCTTCGGAGGATCTGCTATAGGAGCGTTTCTCTCCACGGTCGTCATCTCTGCGTTTGCTGAATTTGCGATCACCACCTTCGGAGGATCTGCCGTACGAGCGTTTTTCTCCACGGTTGTCGTCGCTTCGTTTAGAAAATTTTCGGTCTGAATTTTCGGAACTTCTGCCGTAGGATTTTTTTTCTCCCCGGTCATTATCATTTCGTTTGCTGAATTTTTTGTCGCGGTCATTGCTTCTGCCGTAACTTCCTCCTTCTGATGATGAGGATCTGGAGGATCTCTTTTCGTATCCTCTGTTGTTTTCGGAACGTCCTGCGGATCTGCGGTCGTTGCCTCTTGATGGGCGTTTCATAATATAGAACTAGTTAGGGCATAAAGGTACGCTATTTAAGCATTGCTTAAGCGAGGGGGTAAAAAGCATCGGGAATGTGTTCTAATACAGGACCTTTCGGTCCGTACCAGATTCCGATAATGTCGAAGCGGACCTCCTCTTCCGTGGGATTTTCTTCGAGGTACAGGTTGGCAGCCCGTATAATGCGTGCTTGTTTTTTGGGGTCCACAAAAGTAATCGGATCGCCAAAATCCACACTGCTTCTCGATTTTACCTCTGCAAAAACAAGCGTAGTTCCTTCCCTGGCAATGATATCGATTTCGAGATGCTGTTTTTGCCAGTTGAGGGCCAGGATTTCAAATCCCTTTTCCACCAGGTGAAACATGGCCAGTTCTTCACCTCTTTTCCCTTTATTTCTAGAGTTTTCCATTTTTCGGAACGGCTTTTGTAATGACTATATCGATTAATTTGTTTATCTTTAAAGTTAAAATCATGAGAACCAATAATCCAAGACATCATATGACAAGGTTTTTAAGCTTTTTACTGTTTGGTCTTTTCTTTATCGGCGCAGGTTCCGTAAAGGCAGGATTCGAAGGGGTGATTGAATTCACCAAAAAAACAGGAAGTACTGAAGTAAAGTACAAGTACTATATCAAAGGATCTAAAACGCGTATCGAAGATTTCGGTACCGACGGAACTTTACAAGGGGTGATGCTGATTGATGCAGCGGCCAATAAAGTGATCGGGATTTCTCCGGAGCGTAAATTGTGGATGGATATGCCCAACAATCGTCAACGTAAAGATGTAAAGTTGGATATTCAAAAAACAAATAACACAAAAGAGATTGCCGGTTATAAGGCAACGGAGTGGAAAGTAACGTGTAAAGATGATGACCGTGTTATCAGCTACTGGATGGCAGATGGTGCATTTGATTTTTTCATCCCACTTTTAAAAACCTTGAATCGTGCAGATAAACTTTCTATTTACTTTTTAAAATTAAGTGGAGCAGAAGGTTTGTTCCCTATTATGGGAGAAGAAAAAAAATCAGACGGAACCGTGATTACTACCTTAAAAACCCAATCGGTTAAAAAGCAGGCATTAGAAGAGTCATTATTCGAAATACCAAAAGGTTATTCGAAATACGATAAGTAAAAAGAAAGATCCGCTGAGAGGCGGATTTTTTTTTGAGTATTATTTGGAGAAAGAACTCTTTAGTTCGGAATGTTCTTCAATTTTCATTGTTAATCTGCCTCCCATAATTAATGTTCTGTTATCGGGAATATGTCCGCCGGGAAATCCGAAGCATACCGGATATTCATAATCGGCCACATGTTCCAGGATAATTTCTTCTGCGCTTTTCCCGAATGGAATGGCGTTATCTTTCATTTCGGTAAACCCACCGATGATGAGTCCATTTAATTGCGCCAATATGCCACTGCGTTTTAAACTTAACATCATGCGGTCGACGTGGTAGAGGTATTCGTCCAGATCTTCCAGAAACAGAATTTTTCCTTTAGCATCGGGTAATGATGCAGAACCTTGCAAGGCATACACCAGCGATAAATTGCCTCCGAATAAAATTCCTTCACTCATTCCTTTTCTATTGAGCGGATGGGATGAAAGGGTATAGGATAAATCCTTCCCTTCAATGGCATCGAGAATTGATTGTAAGGCTTCCGGTGTATTGCTTTTCATATTCACCGGCATGGTGCTGTGCAGCGACATCAGTTCATGTTGTGCTAAAAGATGATTGTGAAGCACGGTAATGTCGCTATAACCTGCAATTAGTTTTTTGGTTTTTTTTAATGAAGAAAAATCTACCAGATCCACCATCCGTAAAGTTCCATAACCACCTCGTGCGCAAACAATACAATCGATGCGGTCGTCAAGAATAAAATCCTGCAATGCTTTTGCGCGAATGGCGTCTGTTCCTGCAAATTGATGATCGCTTTCCCATAGGGACGGATGCGTAATTACCCGGTAACCCCGCTCCTGGAAAAATAAAATTCCGGCTTCAATTTCTTCGGGAGAAATTTTGCGGGCGGTTGCGGTAATACCAATGGTTTTAGACATGCATCAAATATAAATTAAAAATAAGCCCGAATTTGCACGCCTCCGGTGTGAATGGATTTATTGCTTTCTGTTTTACGGGCATTGTAGGTTAGATTCAATTGCATGTGTTTCGATAAATTCTGTTGCCAGCTGGCGGTCCAGGTGAAATTTGTTCCGGGTTTTAAAGCATCCAGCATTTCAAAACCGAGAGAGCTGGAACTGTTGCCGTTGTAAATGATGCCTACATAGTTAAATGTAGCAAGCAGACTTCCTTTGTTCACCACATTATATCGGATCTCCAACCCTATGTCATTAATCACGGCATGTTCGTTTCCATATTCTTCTTTGTTTTGTTTGTCGGAATACTTGTAAGCAATGGTCGACCTGAATTTTGTGTTGGGCTGATAACTGAATTTCGGATTTGCTTTCAGATAACTGATGCTGTAATTTCTTCCGCTTAGAAAATCAGAATTATTTCCTTTTGTTCCCTGTTCGCCCTCTACCACCAAATTGTATTCGGGGGTTATGTTCCAGCGAATTTTTACAAGATGAAAACGGTTAAATCTCGAATCGAATCCATTCGTCAATAAACTTTTTCCGCGTACATCCTGATAGGTGTGATCGATTCCGAAAACAGATCCCGTTCGGTTAATAAAAAAGGTATTTCGGAACGATGCGTTGAGCGACAATAAACTGGAGTCGGATACTTCACGCAAAAAGGGATTAAACCTGTTTCCTTCGCTTTCCGAATTGGTTTTGCGGTCCACACGATAAGCCGTTTGATTCGATAGAACAGATAATTTTTTGCGGATTCCTTTTTTATTTTTCCAGATGTTGGCGGGATTTAAATTGAGGGTTTGACTAAACTGGTTGGTGTATGTTTTTACATATTCATTGGTGGGTGTAAATGAACGGATATACGTTGCCTGATCCGGAAAGGCAGCAATCTCGAATTCATTTAATTCTTTTACTCCATTTTCATTGTAATCGATCCAGGTATATATGCCTTGTCCTGCCGGCACTTCCAGGTAAATAAATTCCTTTTTAAGTTCCTGTCCGGTTCCTATTTCATAAAAAGTAGATAACGAAACAGCATTTTTTGCCATTTTAAAATCGTATTCTATCCGTGTTAAAATGGTTTGATCGGGTTTTTGCGAAGTAAGTGTGGTGTCGATAATTTCCAATTCGCGATATCCTGCATTGATGCGTAACTGATTTTTCGGATTTTTTAATAGATCAGTTTTAATGGCATACTGCCGTGCACGGGTGGCTTTGGATAAAGAAAGGGTATCCGATATCCGGTCGCGTCGTTCGCGGTATGATGCGCCAAAGCGATTATTACTCGAATCGGCCGACTGAAGGTAAATTTCATAATCGTAAAACGAGTAACTGTTTTTAGCCAGACTATCACTCGTGCGTATGAAAAATTTATTGCTTTCCTGTTCGTCCCGAAAACCGATGGTGATGCCTTTTATGTTTTTAGACAGATTAGATTTGTGACGGTTAAATTGGGTTTTAACGGCTCCGTCTGTTTGTAATGAACTTCCCGTAAAACGAAGATCCCATCCTTTTTCCTGGTAGTTTAAAATACCATTTTGCATTTGTCCCTGAAACGACGAGCCCGAATAAAAGGTATTAAAACCATAACCTAATCTTCCGGTTTTTCCTTTTAGCACGTCGAACTTAACATCACTAATGTATTGATCACCCGTTAGGGTGCGGTTTAAAATATTCCAGTTCCGTTCAAACTCTACAGCGCGAAAACGTTCTATCTGACTGAAATTTTTACTGATGTTTTCTATACTTACTTTGGGTACAATTCGGATATCATTTTCTTTTTTTCCAATTCTTATTTCCTGTTCATATCCAATTTTAAATCCATATCCCTGATCATCGCTTTTGTTCAAATCCGAAAATGTATTGCGGTTGTAATTGGTATAAACACCCTCCACCGAAAATTTCCCTTTTTTGCCGATTTGTTGTTCTAGTCCGGCACTTACCATTTGTCGTTTTTTGGGGGAGATTAAAACCTGGACCGGATTGTGGTCGCCCCGCTGATAAATAATGCCTCCCACCGTGTCCGGCGCAACCCATTTAAAGGTTCTGCCCAGTGCTGTAAATTCCGATTGCACATAATCTCCTTTTCCGCTTCCTACAAATGCAAAATGCAGACGATATAAAGCAGAATCGGGATTCGTGGAATACACGTACACCGGATTGTATCCGAGGGAATCGGTTTTTTTATACAAAACCAAATTGTCGCTGTATCCAACGCTGTCTGCCGAAGGAAAAACAGCAAGCTGTGTACTATCGCCCACACTGTTCAGCAGAAGTTTTGCACTATCGCTGAGGTTTTGTTGCAAGGGTTGATTTTTGCTGTCCTGCTCGGAATATGCATTAACATAAATCAGCGTTTTTTCCTTGCTAAAAACATTGTTCGACTCCAGAATGGAACGCGCATAATTTTTATCGGAATACTGAAATTCGACTATAATCCTTCGGTCTTTGGTAATAAGCCGGTTGGGTGTAAAGGTAATTTCGGAGGTGTTGTAATCGATCACGTAATCGTTTTCTTGCCCGCGTTTTAATTGCTGACCATCAATGTAAACGACTTCAGTTCCGGCCAATACAATGATGAATGTTTCGTTTTCCGAACCTTTCAAGCGGTAGGGACCTTGATTTCCTTCTACACCTTGAATAACGTTTCTTGCGAATTTTCCTTTCGAAATGGCTGCACTTGTTCGCGTTTCGTAGCTGAAATTTTTAAAATCCTGTTTCGTGGAAAAGGATGCGCCTTGTCCGCGTTTCTGATAAACCATAAAATATCCTTTTGGTTTTTTCATCCAGAAATCACCGGCTATGAGCGCAGATTTTTGATCATACACTTTAATAAATACCTGATCGAAATCCTGCAATTGTTGTGTATTTCCATCGGGTTGTATGGGAATGTTATCGTCGGTTATACTGGCCAGAATACTTACGCGGTCGCTGATTTTTCCCGATAGCTGAAGGTTGAGGTTGGAGTTGACGGATAAATCCTGATTGTTCCCGAAATTTACACCGCGGGATATGCTTCCCGATTTGGACAATCCATCACTGTCGAAGAAGTCGGAATTTTTTTTCCCGGGCTGAAAAGAAAATGAATTGGGTCTGTTTTTAATATCGGGACTATTCTCCGGAAGTGATTTGTGATAATGAATGCGTGTAAGTTGTTCCGGAAAAACCCGGTAATTGATTTGAATGGAATCACCCGGTGGCAATGAAAGGAGAATATATCCGTAAAAAGGTTCTTCCCGGATCAGGCTCGGGTCAATAGTTTTTCCATTCCGGATTACTTCCACGGTACCCGGAACAATACTCAGCGTGTCGAGCCAGATCGTGTCGGTGGTACTAATCCAGTTTTTACTCCTGAAATTAGTTTGCGCTAGAGCACCTTTCACCATAAGGATGGTGATGAACAAAAGAGATATGCGCAACAATAGTTTCAGCTGTGACTAATTCGAATACAAAATAACGTTAAATCATCTTTTCTAGCATGAGCTTGTTGGCCAAGCAATAATCTTTATTTTCGTACATGGCTAAAATCATCACCTACAATGTAAACGGAATAAGAGCTGCCATTACAAAGGGCTGGCTCGATTGGTTAAAGGCAGTGGACGCCGATATTGTCTGTTTGCAGGAAATCAAAGCAACCCCCGATCAGATTGATATTCGTCCCTTCGAAGAAATGGGTTATTTTACCCATTGGCATCCGGCCGATAAAAAAGGCTATAGCGGTGTTGCCATTTTAAGCAAACTGGAGCCGGACAATGTTGAAATCGGCTGCGGAATGCCCAAATACGACCATGAAGGGCGGATTATCCGCTGCGATTTTGGCGATGTTTCGGTGATGAGCGCCTATTTTCCCAGCGGGAGTTCCGGTGATGAACGTCAGGCGTTTAAGATGGAATTTCTGGAAGATTTCCTCCCTTATGCTACCGAATTACGCAAAAAACGACCAAACCTCATTATTTCGGGCGATTACAATATTTGTCACAAAGCCATCGATATCCATAATCCGGTGAGCAATAAAAATTCATCCGGATTTCTTCCCGAAGAGCGGGAATGGGTAGATCGTTTTGTGGAAAGCGGGTTTGTGGATGCGTTCCGGGTTTTTAATCAGGAGCCCAAGCAATATACCTGGTGGAGTTTCAGGGCCAATGCCAGAGCTAAAAACCTGGGCTGGCGCATCGATTATCACATGGCCACAAAGCCATTGGAAAAGCGACTAAAGGCATCCCGAATATTACCCGAGGCCAAACATTCGGATCATTGTCCGGTTCTCCTTGAGATCGACCTTTAATTCCGTTTGTCAACTTTATTTCCCATCGTTCACTTTCTCCTTTATTTTTTAATTATTTGGCTATATTTGCCTTCGTCGCTAAAAAATACCGAACAAATGATGAAAAAGCTTATCCCTGTTCTTGCGCTATCTGCTTTGTTAGCTTCCTGTGGTGGAGGTAAAAATGGAGAAGAGATTAAAATGGTTGAAGCCAAGGGTGGAGTAGTTTACGGGGGGATCTTTAAGATCAACCAGGTAGAAGATTTCAAAAATCTGTTTCCCCTGAGCATTAACGATATCACCTCACATCACATCGCCAGCCAGATGTATCAGGGTCTTCTGAAATTCGATCAGAAAACGTTGGAAGTTGTTCCAAATATTGCTGAATCATTCGAAGCCAATCCCGATGCAACGCAGTTCACCTTTAAAATCAGAAAAGGTGTAATGTTCCACGACGATGAATGTTTCGGTGGTAAAGGCCGCGAGGTAACCGCTAATGATTTTAAATATTGCTTCGATAAAATCTGCACCGCTACCGGTGATAACAAGGTTTACTGGTTGTTTAAAGACAAAGTAAAAGGAGCCAATGAACATTACGATGCAACCATTGGCGGAAAGCCGGGTCCTGCAGGTGGTGTTTCGGGTATTAAGGTAATCGACAACAATACCCTTCAAATCGATCTTAATTTTTCATTCTCTGCTTTCCCGAAAGTGATTGCACACTCTGGTTGCTGGGTTTATCCGAAAGAAGCGTATGAAAAGTACAAGGATGATATGCGTACGAAAGTGGTAGGTACGGGTCCTTTTGTTATCAAGTCGATTAAAGACGGACAAATGGTTCTTCTTGAAAAGAATGAAAACTACTGGGAAATTGATGAACACGGAAATAAACTTCCTTATTTGCAAGGTGTAAAATTCACCTTCCACAAAGAGAAGAAAACCGAATTGATGGAATTCCGCAAGAAGAATCTGGATATGGTCTGGAAGCTTCCAGTAGAAGAAATTTCATCTGTACTTGGTTCGCAGGAAGAAGCAAAACAAGGTGGAAATATCGACTTTGAACTTCAAATGATTGATGCTTTATCCATTCAGTTTTACGCCTTCCTGAGCAATGGAGATGTATTTAAAGATAAGCGTGTACGTCAGGCATTCAACTATGCTATTGACCGTGAAAAATTAGTTACTTATACCCTTCAGGGTGAAGGAACAGCTGCTACTTATGGATTTGTTCCTCCTTTTGGTAACTATCCGGCAAGTAACGTAAAAGGATTTGCATTCGATCCGAACCTGGCACGTAAGCTGATGTCGGAAGCAGGTTATCCCAATGGAAGAGGATTCCCTAAAGTGGTATTGCAACTTAACTCCGGTGGATCAACCAATGAATTGTTGGCTGAAGCTGTACAAGGAATGTTAAAAGAAAATTTAGGGGTTGATGTCGAAATGCAAGTGATGCCTTTGAATCAACTCATCGAAAATTTCGAATCGGGTAAAGCTGATTTCTGGCGCTCTGCATGGGTGGCCGACTATCCGGATCCGGAAAACTTCCTGAACTTGTTCTACGGAAAACATGTTCCTGCTAATCCATCCGACAAATCATACATCAATTTTACCCGTTATTCAAGTCCGGTTTTCGATTCAACCTTCCAGGCTGCGCTTCGTACCGTGGATGAAAAAGAACGTTTAGAGTTGTTTGCTAAGTGCGATCAGATTATTATTGATGATGCAGTTGTTATGCCTGTTTATTACGATAACTACATTCGTCTGGTACAAACCAATGTTCGCAATTTCCCGATCAATGCCATGGAGTACAGAGATCTCTCCCGTGTGTATTTTGCATTGGATGAAAAGAAAGATAAAAAAGGAAAAAAATAATCTATCAAGAGCCGGTTCATCCGGCTCTTTTTTATTTCAGGTGATTCCAAAGTTTCTTACGCGCTATGGGTAATACGGTAGATTCCTCCGGATACATCCCCGCATCCAAATTCAGGTAATAGGCCGCCATAGCTCTTTTACCGGAATGCTCCCATAGTTTCATTTTTATACGGGATAAGCTCTCACTGAGTGATAAAAAGAAATCACCTGCAAAGGTGGTGGAGATGGATAGCGATTCGTCCTGAGTAGCCTGATATAAAGCAGAACGTTTAAATTGGAAAGCACGAATAACCCTGGCCGAACGTGGAAATAGAATGAAACCTTCTTCCGGTTTTATCGGTTCCACCCCAATGGGTTCCAGCGCTGTTTTATATTCAATTTCCAGCTCCATTTCTTGGAATTGGCGACATCTGGTATGGAGGAGGGGAATGGACCATTTGGCAATTTTTTCCAGGGTAATCAGGTATTCATCCTTCACCGGGTGATGAGCATAATCCAGTTCCCATTTAGCTGTATTTACACCTTTTAAATCGCCTTTTTCTACATCGGCTAGATCGGCCATTCCGCGTAAAAATTGGTGCAGGATTTCCTCCTTTAACTCCAGTTCATTCCGCCAGGGAAGCAGTTCTTTATTGGCAAAGGCATGGTCAACCCCTTGCAGCCAGGCCAGCAGGGTATACGATTTACCTTCAAAATCGATGGAGGGTTGAAGGAACCAATCGTGATCAAGTCCGTTCATCTTCCTGTTTTTTCTTCATAACGTTTGTTCAAAAAAAGAGTTGCCTTAAAGTGAAGAATCTTAGTTACTGGCATAATTTTGAGGGATACGGAAAGGTTGAACTTTATTAAACTCTTATGAAGACAAAAAGAATCCTGTTTATTATTTTACCACTCTTGGCACTTTACCTCAGTGCTTGCGTGCCTTCGCGCAAACTCGATGAAGCCGAAGCCAAATACAAGGCTTGCGACGCAGAACTGAAAGCATTACGCGACAGTACCCGGAAGTTTTTCGATGAACATAAAGAAATGCAAAGTGAATTAACGCGATTGAAAAAAGCGACGGATGCTTTATCGCGCGACACTTCTATTTTGGGAGCTTCCTATCGCCAGATGCGTGAGCAATACGACAAAATCAATAAGCTCAATGATGAAATCATGAAGAAACTTGAATTGCTTCAAAAAGGAAGTGAATTAGAATCTTCAAAATTATCTGCACAGCTGGAAGCCACTCGTCTTGAATTGCAAAAGAAGGAAGATGATTTAAAAATGTTCGAGCGCGAACTGAATGTGAAAAAGCAGGAACTGGATTTAAAAACCAAAGAACTTGCCGATAAAGAAAAACGCATTCGTGAACTGGAAGATGTGCTTGCTCGTCAGGAAGCCGCTTCGAAAGCGCTGAAAGAAAAAGTAGCCAATGCATTGCTTGCGTTTAAAGATAAAGGCTTAACAGTGGAGCAGAAAAACGGCCGCGTTTATGTTTCCATGGAAGCGAAATTGCTTTTTGCATCCGGTAGTTATAAAGTGGACCAGGAAGGTAAAGAAGCATTGATTAAACTCGCAAAAATTCTGGAAGACCAAAAGGATATTGAAGTACAGGTAGAGGGTCATACCGACACCGATAAACTTAATTCTCCAAATGTACCGCGCGACAATTGGGAACTATCCGTATTGCGTGCCACCTCGGTTGTAAAACTCATGATGGAGAACTCTAAAATGGATCCAAAACGAATTACCGCTGCGGGAAGAAGTGAATTTTTGCCTGTTGATCCTAATGATAAATCGAAAAACAGAAGGATTGAAATTATTCTGATTCCAAATTTGGATGAGTTGTATAAAGCGATTCAGAATTAATGAAAAATAATAAGCAATAAAAAAGGGGGCCTAAGCCCCCTTTTTTTATGTAGTGAAATAATTATTTCACCAATGTCATTTCATCGATCAGATGTTTCGCACCGGCATATTTATCAATAATAAATAATACATAGCGAACATCTACAGAGATGGTACGTTGTAAGTTCGGTTCAAATGCGATATCGCCCGACATTGCTTCCCAGTTTCCGTCGAAAGCAACACCGATTAATTCGCCGTTACCGTTAATTACCGGACTACCCGAGTTTCCTCCGGTGATGTCGGTATTCGAAAGGAACGCAACTTTCATTACACCGTTCTCTCCATATTGACCATAATCTTTGTTTTTCCAAAGCTCTTTCAATTTCGCAGGAACGATAAACTCATCGTTGTTAGGGTCTTCTTTTTCAATAATACCATCCAGGGTAGTGAAGTACGAATAGCTCACTGCATCCTGAGGAACATAAGCCAGAACTTGTCCATAGGTTAAACGCATGGTGAAATTCGCATTCGGATAGAATTTTTTATCCGTCATCATTTTGCGAATACCTTCAACATATAAACGAGTAGCTTCTGTGAGTTTGTTGGTTGCTTCGGCAGATTGTGCACTAAAGGTTCTGTAAACGGTAATGAAATCCATCATTAATTTGAATCCGAGGTCTGCTTCAAGTTTTTTCAGATCAGGTTTTTTCAAATAAGCATCTAAGCGTGCTTTATCGGTGAATACAGATTTAGCATAATAAGCGCTTACCCATTTTTGGAAATCCCCTTTCGATTTTTTGTGAATTTCGGTAAGGAATTTCGGATGGTATTCAGCAGGAATATCTGTGTAGTACATTTTCATCATGGCAGCCATGAGGTTGATGTCGGTAGACGCGTTGTGGTTTTTGAAATAATCTTCAACTTCCGGACGAACACTTTCTACAACGGCATTTAACTGCTCAGGAGCGATATCCGGATTTTTCAATGCGCCATAGAGCGGGAATAATTTGAGGAAAAGCATATTGATTTCCATTCCGAAAACACACTCATTGAAGTAAACATCCGGAAGAATTACTTTATCGAGTTCCTTATAGGCAGTTTCCATATCGGAAATCACATTAGCATAACGTGTCTTGCGGTTAGCATCGGCATTGATCCATTGTACAAATGCCTCTTCTTCAGCTTTTTTCTTTTCGTATACTTTCAGGCGTTTTAATCCACGGGTCTGACCAATGAAGTACTTCCAGTAGTTCGAAATCTGAGCGTAATGAGAAGCGTATTGAATACGGATTTTGTCGCTTTGATCCATGTCTTTTTTCATGATCTCAAGGCGGGTTCCACGCAGCTTCACACGAGCAGGCTGCTCAATGTCGATCGCCTGTTTTACTCCATACGAAGTAAGGAAACGATCTGTGCTTCCTGGATAACCCATAATCATGGCAAAATCATTTTGCTGAACACCTTTTAGTGAAATGGGTAAATGGTGACGAGGCTTCAGCGGAACATTGTTGGGTGAGTATTCTGCCGGTTTTCCATCGGGACTCATATAAACTCGGAGAAGAGAGAAGTCACCGGTGTGACGAGGCCACATCCAGTTGTCGGTATCTCCACCGAATTTTCCGATGGAACTTGGAGGAGCTCCTACTAAACGAACATCCTTATAAGTTTCGTAAATGAACAAGTAGTATTCATTACCGTCGAAAAACGATTTTAATTCAGAGATATAGTGCGTACCCTTGGTAGCATTCGCTCTGATTTCATCACTTTTCTTTTTGATGATATCCTGACGAGCTTGTCCGCTAGTGTTTCCGGCAGCAGTCATGATTTGTTCAGTAACATCTTCCATGCGAACCAGGAAGTTTACATATAGACCAGGAACATTCAATTCTTCCGATTTTTTCATAGCCCAAAAACCATCTGTCAGGTAATCGTGCTCTACCGTAGAAAAGGTTTGCACTGCATCATAAGCACAGTGGTGGTTGGTCAATAATAAACCTTCATTGGAAATCACTTCTGCAGTACAAAAACCGCCAAGTGAAACCACGGCGTCTTTTAATCCGGGTTTATTGATGTTGTAAATATCTTCTGCAGTAAGTTTAAAACCTTTCTTCTGCATATCTTCCTGATTCATCTTTTTCAGATGCATCAGCAGCCACATTCCTTCATCGGCATGAGCTGTCGCCGCGGTTAAGAGGGCTGCGACAAATACAAGGATCTTTTTCATTTTAATTTTTGTTGGGAAGCGAATATAGCCACTAAAGCCGTTTTTAGTCCAAAAATTTCGATAAGTGGCAAAAAAGCGAGATAAATCATGTTTTTTGGAGGAATAGGGACAAAAAAAGGGGGCAACCGCCCCCTTTTTCTTTGTGTAATATGCTTTATTTAACCCCTTCTTCGTTAACGGTAATCCCGTTTTTACCGGTTGGTTTAATGCCTCCCGCTTTTTCCTTTTTCTTAGCCTCCTCTTCAGCAGCTTTTTTCTTGGCTTCTTCTTCGGCTTTTTTCTTTGCGGCCGCTTCTTCAGCTTTCTTCTTAGCAGCTTCCTGTTGCGCTTTTTGTTGTGCTTCTTGTTGCGCTTTCTGCTGCGCTTCTTGTTGGGCCTTGCGTTGTGCTTCTTCCTGTGCTTTACGTTGCGCTTCCTGGTTCGCTTTGTTTTGTGCATCCTGGTTCGCCTTACGCTGTGCTTCTTCCTGCGCTTTACGTTGTGCTTCTTCCTGAGCTTTGCGTTGTGCTTCTTCCTGCGCTTTACGTTGTGCTTCCTGGTTATCCTGACGCGCTTTTAAACCAGCTTCACATTGAGCGATTTTTTCGCGTGGATAAGATTCATTCGGCTTGTAGCTAAGGGCTTTTTCGTATTGTTTTTTCGCAATTACAAATTTCCCTTCGTTATAGGCTTTATCACCTTCGGTGATGGCATCGTTATACGCTTTGTTCGGATCGATGGATTGACCACCCTGCTGAACGTTGTTGTTTCCGCCGGACTGTGTGTTTTTGTTGTTTCCATGATCGTCATCATCGTTGTTATGATTACCGTTATTTCCGTTGCCGCTATTGCCATTATTTCCATTCCCATTATTCCCGTTTCCGTTGTTGCCGTTGCCCTGATTGTTAACGCATGATCCGAGATAATCTCCATGATCAAGATGCGCTTGCAAGGCACTTAAAGGAATGTTAATGGTTTGCGGATTATTGGTGTTTCCGGGAGGAAGGTGACAAATAGTAACGGTGCTGTCTTCAACAACATTGTTATTACCATGGTCATCGTCGTCATCGTCATTGTGATTTCCGTTGTTGCCATTGTTTCCATTGTTATGATCATCATCGTCATCATGATCTCCATTGTTGTTATGGTCGTCATCATCTTCGTGGTGACCATTACCATTATTTTGGTTGTTGGTCGGACATGCACCCAACGCATCACCATGTGCCTGGTGAGCAGCCCATGCGCTTAATGGGATAGTGATGGTTTGCGGGTTGTTCGGGTTGCCCGGAGGGATGTGACAAATGGTGATGGTGCTATCGGAATTGTTATTACCATTTTCGTTGTTGCCATTTCCATTGTTGCCGTTATTTCCATTCCCGTTATTTTGGGTGTTGGTCGGACAAGCACCTAATACATCACCATGTGCCTGGTGGGCAGCCCATGCGCTTAATGGAATAGTAATGGTTTGCGGGTTGTTCGGATTACCCGGAGGGATGTGACAAATGGTGATGGTGCTATCGGAATTGTTATTACCATTTCCGTTATTGCCATTGTTACCATTATTTCCATTATTACCGTTGCCATTGTTATTTACAGGAGGCGTATACGTTACGGTAAAGTTTTTATATGCATTACCGCAATCGCCGCGAACTGCAATCTGAATGGTATTGCTTCCTTGTGGTAACGTCATGGCACAAGAAATACCTGGATTTCCTGTATAAGTACAAACTGCAAGTGAATTCAGATTTACCGTAATCACATTGTTTGTTCCACCAATTACATTCGCAATCACAGTAAAATTAGGATCACTTACGGTGATGTTCTGGCTGGTTGGATTAACCATGTTAATGGTAGGAGCAGTACAAGGTTGCGATGTGATGTTGATGGTTTTGGTATCGCTTCCGCAAGGACCATTTACACTAACAACAATGGTGTTTGCACCTTGAGTCAGAGAAACGGATCCGCTGAATATTCCACCACTGTATGAAACATTAACCGGGTTACCATTAATGGTAGCGCTTAAAGTTGTGCCGTTGAAATTACTTACCATACCGGTTAAACCTAATGAAGTTGCCGTAGTGGTATTACCGTTTTGGTTGATCTGATCGAGTGTAATTTCTGGTGCAAGACAAGGTGTGTAGATAATGGTAAAGCTTTCGCTGTCGTTACCGCAAGAGCCGCTTACCGATACGGTAATGTTATTGGTACCTGCATTTAAATTCAGTCCCGCAGTTATAGAACTGCCATCGAAATTAGAAGCAACAGTGCTTCCGTTTAATGTAACGGTTGCAGTGGTGTTGTTTCCGTTTTGAACCATGGCAGCAAGGTTGAAGTTCGCTGCGCTAACATTGGTAGAATTTCCTGATGGTTGGCTCATGATAATTTGCGGAGCAAGACAAGGCTGATAAGTGATCGTGGTTTGATCCGTTGCTTGTCCGTCATTATTGGTACCGGTAATTACAATCGTATTTAAACCTGCGTTTAATGTAATGCTTGCGCTAAACTGGTCTGTATTCGGATCGTAGGTAAAGTTGCTGTTCGCATTTCCATTCACCATGAACGATACATTCGATGAGCTGCTCACATTGGTGATTACTGCTGTAACGTTTGTTGTAGCATTAGCCGTAACTGTTCCATTTTGTGGTGCAGTGATGTTTACTGTTGGAGGAACAAGCGGACGATTATACGTAATGCTGATGTTATCGCTTGCATTTCCACAATTACTTCCGGCGCTGATTTCAACAAAGTTACTTCCGTCGATCAATGTAATTGATGCAGATACTTGTCCGTTGTTAAACGTGAATGGAACACTGTTACCATTCAATTTTACGGTGATTGCATTTTGATTGGTGACATTCGTAACTGTTGCAGTAACTGTTGCTGATGAATTGCTTACTGTAGAATTCGCAGCAGGAGAAGTGATGCTAACCGTTGGGGGATTACATGGAGCTACATACTGATAGATGATGGTATGTGATTCAGAATCTGTTCCATCTGCATTTGTTCCGATGATTTCAATGGTGTTTGTTCCGGCAACCAATGTAATGTTGGCTCCAAATACATCGCTGGTTGCATTATAGGTAAATGCAGTACTGGTAACACCGTTTACTTTAAAGGTGATATCTGATGCACCGTTTACATATTGAACGGTTGCTGCAATAGCAATATTTGCCGTTTGTGAAGTGTAAGGGTCAGTAGCAGGTGATGTAATGGTTACAACCGGTGGTTGTAAAGGACGGTTGTAATTAATGGTGAAGTTGGCTACTTCGGTTCCGCAATTGTTCGTTGAAGAAACTTCGAAGGTATTGGAACCATCAACCAATGTAACTGCAGCAGTTAATACATGTGTAGTTGCATTGTAATTGAATGGTTTGTTTACACCATTTTGTTTTACAGAAATCTGTGCTTGTGTTGCATTTAATACGGCTGCCTGTAAAGTGTAGTTTGCACTGCTAACCGTTTCTGAAGTGGTGGCAGGTGCTACCATTGTAATTACAGGATTGTTACAAGGAGCTACAACAGGTTGGTAGATAATCGTTGTGCTTTGCGAATCGCTTCCGTCGGTATTTACCGCAGAAATAGTGAACACATTATTTCCTTGTGCCAGCGTAACCGAACTGGAGAAAATATCTGTATTCGGATCGTAGGTAAAGTTGGTAGAATTAACTCCGTTAATGGTGTAAGTTACATTCGACGCTCCTGTGATATTCAGAATTTTTGCCGTAATGGTATAATTAGCTACCGTACTGGTGTAAGGATTTTGTCCTGGATTAAGAATAGTAACTACAGGAGGTAATAGCGGACGATTATAAGTTACACTTATCGCTGAAGTGGATGTTCCGCAATTGTTGAGTGCAATAATTTCAACGGTGTTGCTTGGATTCACCAGGGTGATGTTTCCAATAAAGCTGCCATTTGCTGAATTGAATGTAAATGGCAACGCTTGTCCGTTTAATTTAAAGGTGATGTTATTGGCGCTGGTCACATTTAAAATGGTAGCCGTTACTGCCAATGAACTTGTTCCGGTGGTGTAAGTGGTTCCGGATGGGTTGGTCATTACAATTACCGGTTGTTGACATGGAGGAGCAACAGGTTGATACATGATCACTGTGCTTTTCGAATCGCTACCGTCGTTGTTTGTACCTGTAATCTCTACTGTATTTGCTCCGGTAACCAGGTTAATGTTGGCGCTAAACTGTGTGCTTTGCGGATTAAATGTAAATGCGGTAGAAGGCACACCATTCACCTTAAAGGTGATGTTGGATGCAGCTGCTACATGTTGCACAGTTGCGTTGATGGTGGTGCTGGACGTGGTGGATGTATACGGATTGCTGGATGGGTTGGTAATGGTAACCACCGGTGGCACCAATGGAGCTTGGTAGTAAATCAATACCGATTGTGTAGCCATTCCGCAATTGTTGGTCGCTTTTAATTCAACCGTATTGCTGGCACCGCTTAAAGCTAAGGTTGCGTTTACCGTTCCGCTGTTCGGATCGAATGTAAATGGATAACTGTTCCCGTTTAATTTAAATGTAATCGCACTTTGGTTGCTGATGTTTTGTACGATTGCAGTAAACGGTAAATTGGAAAGTGAAGTCTGGAAGTTGATACTTGCAGGTTGAATCAGTGTAATGGTTGGTGCATTACAAGGAATCGAGTAATTAATGGTTTGCGATTCACTTGCCGTTCCGTAATTGTTGCTTGCCGAAATTTCGTACACATTCGATCCTGGATTTAATGTTACGTTGGCAAGGAAAACATGCGTGCTGATATTATAGCTAAAGTTGCTGCTGGGAACACCATTAATTTTAAATGTAATTTGATTTGCAGCCGTCACATTCAATACCGAAGCAACAATAGAAGCATTCGGATTGGTGGTAGCATATGGATCAACAGAAGGGTTGGTGATGGTAACCACAGGAGGAACACCTGTTGTGTTTTTCTGGTAGATGATGGTTGTGCTGGCAACATCGGTACCTACCTGATTGGTTCCGGTAATCTGCACCACATTTGAACCTTGCAATAAGGTAGCCGTAAAGCTTACCACTTTTGTGTTGGTATTGTAAGTGAAATTATTTACCGGATTGCCATTTAGTTTTACGGTAATGTTACTTTGACCCGCAACATTCAATACAGTAGCTTTTACAAGTTTAGTATTGGTAGTGGTGGTGTAAGGATTTACTGCAGGATCGGTAAAGGTAACTACCGGTGGTAATGCAGTTTGCTTAACGTAAATAATGGTGGTGGCTTTAATGTCGGTACCCGCGCTATTGGTGGCTTTAATTTCAAATGTATTTGCACCGTCAATCAGCGATGAAACGATGTTCATCACCTTCGTGGTGGTGTTATAGGTAAAATTAGAGCTGAGCTGACCATTAATTTTCAACGTAATGTCGGCCGCAGAATTTACATTTAACACAGTAGCATCTACGCTGGCAGAGTTAACGTAAACGGTGTATGGATTTAAAGTAGGATTGGTAATGGTTACAACCGGAGGCTGAACAACCTGTACCGGCTGGTAATTGATTACAACACTTTTCTGATCCTGACCCGCATTGTTCACCGCTTTAATTTCGATGGTGTTGGGACCAGGATTTAAACTGATCACACTTGAGAATGCACGGGTAGA
>JAIBBF010000023.1 GCA_019694795.1 Flavobacteriales bacterium
AAGCTCATTCCCTTTATTAAAAAACAAAAAATAAAACTCATCGGCATCAGCGGTAATCCGAAAAGTACATTGGCCAATCATTCCGACTTTCATCTAAATGTAAAAGTGCATAAAGAGGCTTGTCCACTCGAATTAGCCCCCACCTCTTCCACCACTGCTACACTGGCCATGGGTGATGCTATTGCTGTGGCCTTGATGAAAGCGCGAAAATTCAAAAGCGAAGATTTTGCTCAATTTCATCCCGGCGGAAGTTTGGGAAGAAAATTACTGACCACCGTTGATCAGGTGATGTTCAAAGAAAAATTGCCCTTATTAAAACAAGGTGATCCGTTCAGTAAAATCATTGATGTAATGACGAAAGGTCGTTTGGGTTTAGCTGTAGTGGTAAACAATAAATCTATCCAGGGCATCATCACCGATGGTGATTTAAGAAGAGCTATGGATAAATACAAAGCGGACTTATTCGAAGTGAGTGCGGGAGAAATCATGACGAAAAATCCAAAGCGCATTTCTCGCGAAATGAAATTAGTGGAAGCGGAAGAATTAATGAGTAAACTAAAAATTACATCCTTACTGGTTGAAGACAAAAAACAACTGGTTGGAATTGTTCAATTATACAGTATTACCAATGACTGAATTATATCAAAAAATTAAATCCGGAAAATTTCTGATTGCCGGTCCCTGCATTATTGAGAATGAAAAAATGGTGTTGGATCTGGCCGAACAATTAAAAACAATTGCAGAAAAAACCGGATTCACCTATATTTTTAAAGCATCTTTCGATAAAGCGAATCGCACCAGCGTAAGTTCGTTTCGCGGCAATGGAATGGAAGAAGGATTACGCATTTTACAAAAAGTAAAAACGGAATTCGGATTACCGGTAACTACCGATATTCACGAAAGCGACCAAGCTGCCATTGCTGGAGAAGTGATTGATGTTTTGCAAATACCTGCTTTTTTATGCCGACAAACCGATTTACTCGTAGCAGCAGGAAATACAGGCAGGATCGTAAACATCAAAAAAGCGCAGTTTTTATCGGGTGCAGAAATGAAATTTCCGGTGGATAAAGTAAAAAGCACCGGCAACGAAAAAATTATGCTCACCGAGCGGGGAACCATGTTTGGATATAACAACCTGGTGGTGGATTTCAGGAATATTGTGGACATGAAAAGTTTTGGTTATCCCGTATGCATGGACGTGACCCACTCCACACAAAAACCCGGAGGTGCAGGAGGTAAAAGTGGTGGTAACCGCGAATACGCACCCCTATTGGCAGCAGCAGCAGCAGCAGCGGGTGCCGACGGATTTTTCTTTGAAGTGCACCGCAATCCCGATGAAGCATTATCGGATGGTCCGAACATGATTCCACTTTCCGAATTTGAAGCCTTACTTCAACATCACGTGCTGCCGCATTTGAAAAAATAAAACTATTTCTCTCCGGCGTTGTTATGTATGTATGCATACCTACTCCGCCACACAAAAAATTCCGATCAGCTTAGAACAGGCCTGGGACTTTTTTTCGTCACCGAAAAATTTATCCCTTATTACGCCACCCGAAATGCGATTTGAAATCCAATCGGAGGTTCCTGAAAAAATGTATTCCGGATTATTTATTCAGTATAAGGTTCGTCCGCTAATGAACATCCCCACCACCTGGGTAACGGAAATAAAACACGTTGAAGAACCACTGTATTTTGTCGATGAACAAATAGAAGGTCCTTATACCGTATGGCATCATCAGCATTTTTTTAAAGTGATTGATGGCGGAATAGAGATGACCGACATTGTCGATTATAAAATTCCTATGGGAATCATCGGAAAATTCATGAACCGGCTTTTTATCCGAAAAAAAATAAATGCAATTTTCGAATACCGCCGCAAGAAACTCATTGAGCTATTCGGAGAAATAAAATATTAAATCTTATTTCCACTCCAGCTCAAGATCCCAATTAGAGCGGATAGAAATTTCCTGATTAAATAAAATGACCTGCTCCGGTAATATTCTGTCCGTAACAGAACCCGGCGACCATTCCCCGTTTCCGTCGGTATCTATAATGTACCGCAATTTATAATTGCCCGGTGCCAGCAATGGAAATTCAAGTATGGTAGAAGGAGGATTATTCCACTGCGTTCGGATTTGTCCTTTATCATTTATCAACTGCAAAATTCCGTTCGGATGATTCTCCAGTTTAAAATCGAGATACAGAGCACCGTAATAATCTTCATTTCTTACTTTAAAACGAAGCGTATCGGCCGAAATACTTCTTCCGAATACATCCTTCACCAAATTAGTCCCCACTAGTAAAATTCCGCGGCTTCCGGGAGCCAAACGTTGAACGGGATGAATGAGGATGGTTTTCTCATCCACCTTTTCAATTTCTGCCTGAACACGAACGCTGTCGATCAATAATTGAAAATCGTTTCCGATGATATCGCAGGGGACATCAAACTTCAATTGAAGATCCTGCTTAATATCGAGATAAGGTGTAAAGTTATTCCGGTAAATCAAGGGTTGCTGCAGCGATTTTTCACGCTTTTTTTCATCGCGCAACAACATAATGGTATCCGTAAAAACATGCGCAGAATCTTCCTCAATCCGAACAATCAGCGATTGAACCAATGGATCGGAAAAGGAAATTTGTAGACTGTCGTCGTGCTTAATAAAATTTCTTACCGCCGTCGGTTGCCGGTCCGCGTTCATCGAAAACAATTCGGGGACACCGTTATAGGGACGCGAAAAAATTAGATTCAGAATTCCGGGTTCGAAAAACTCGCGCTTCTGCACAAACAATTTTTCGCGCCGCTCTTTGATCAGGGAAATTTCAATGTTTCCTAACGACAATCCCCCATTTAAATGAATGGTGTCGGCAAAAAATCCGGCCTCTTCACCACTGGCGTCATAACGATAATTGCCATTACTTTCTTTGAGTGCATAAAGTAAATAATCTCCGCTTTTCACATGACTGATCGAAAAATTTCCCTGCGCATCGCTGAAGCTTAAATAGGAAGGGAGTCCTTTAAAAAAAGCACTATCCTGATTCAATTCATACAAAGCAAGCATGACTCCCTTTTCGGGATTTCGGTTTAATGCGTTGATCACTTTCCCATTCACCTGAAGCGAATCGAGAACGGGTCCCGTTGAAAAAACATAATTCAATCCCGCTGCCGGATTTCCTTCGGTAATATCTACCACTGCCGAACCCATGTGCATGGTGTACGTGGTATTGGCTTGTAAATCGCCGTTGAAATGAATAAACAATGTTTTACCACGCAAAATATAATCAGGACTCGTGCTCAAAGCGGGAGAAAAAAAGATTTTGGAACGCGGATCGTTTAATTTTACATACTCATCAAACTCCAGTCGGATTTCTTTGGTATTAACATTTACGGAACCGTTTTTCGGGTAACAATGATCGTTGACCAATTGAGGAGGGACTACATCTTTATCCCCACCGGTAGGAACCGCCATTTGCGCGCAGGATGCTGCAAATACAATGAGGTATAAAAGGAGAAACTTTTTCAATGGAGCGATTGAATTAATCCGGCCACATTTTCCAATCCCCACTGATCCACTTCCGAAAAATCATTCAGCTGATCACTATCCACATCCAGCACCAGCAACACATTTCCTTTGGCGTCCAAAACCGGAACTACAATCTCGGAACGGGAATCGGAACTACATGCGATATGTCCGGGAAATGCATCTACATCCGGAACAATAATGGTTTTTTTCTCTTTAAAACAGGCACCGCAAACACCTTTTCCATAAGCAATCCGTGTACAGGCAATGGTTCCTTGAAAGGGACCCAGAACCAGTTCATTTTCTTTTACGAAATAAACACCTACCCAAAAAAACTGAAAAGTCGATTTTAAAGCGGCAACGATATTCGAAATATTGGCAATTAAATCGGGTTCGCCTTCCGTTAATCCCTTCAGCTGGGGCAATAGCGATTCGTATTTTTCTTTCCGACTCGCACTGACTTCTATGTGTAATTCTTCTGCCATTCGTAATGCAAATATGCAAATATTCAATCTCCGAAATCTCCAAATTTTATAAAGGCATTCATGCTTAATCCACTCAGCGAATAACTATCCGCGCCCTGCATGCGCACACCGCCCACGGCACGGTAACCGAGTCCGAGTCCGAATTTCATATACCGAAAAACCTTTATGGTGGCATTGATATTCGGTTCTACCAGATAATAACCGCTGTATTCGGAACCTGTACTTCCGAATCCTAAATCCGTTAATTCGGCAAAGCCATAACCCAGATGCAAAAGCGGATTTAACTGGACCGGTTTATCCTGAAAAAAAGTATAATCCACATAAACGGTGCTGTACATGGTAACGAGTTGCTGGCGATTGAGCAAACTGAAACTTTCATTGATTACCGTGCTGGCGAAATAAGAAGAAAATCCCAACACCCATTTTTCTTCACCATCCATGTACCATCCGCCCCGAATGCCATGCAAATAAGCAGGTTCATCGTTAAAATACGTGTACTTTAATTCATAGCCACCTTCCTCCCAGCTGAATATCATACGCAGCATTAAATCGGCACAGCCAAAATATTGCGCTCTGGAGGCATGAAATGAACCCAGCATGAACAGGAATATGAGAAGGCATTTTTTCAACAAGGCCAAAATACGAAAAAACAGAAAGGCATTCTGCTTATCTTGTGGGGAGATTTTTACACCATGCCAGAAAACGAAAAAAAATTATTTTTATTGGATGCCTTTGCGCTTATTTTCAGAGGATATTTTGCGCTTGCCTCCAATGCCAAATTTAATCCCGTTAACTCTAAGGGGGTCGATACCTCTGCTGTTTTGGGATTTACCAATACACTGGTAGAACTGCTCAATAAGCAAAAACCCACTCATATTGCCGTAGTTTTCGATACGGCCGCTCCAACTGTGCGCCACGAAGAATTTTCCGAGTATAAAGCCAATCGCGATGAAACTCCCGAAGCCATTATCGTTGGTGTTCCCTATATCAAAGAAATCATCAAGGCATTCCGTATTCCGGTAATTGAAACGGATGGCTATGAAGCGGATGATGTGATTGGAACGTTGGCAAAAAAAGCGGAAAAGCAGGGATATGTTACGTACATGATGACCCCCGACAAAGATTTTGGTCAACTCGTTGATGAAAATATTCTCATTTATCGTCCGGGTCGTTTCGGTAATGAAGCAGAAGTATTAGGTGTAGCGGAAGTCTGCGAAAAATTCGGCGTGGATCGTCCCGAACAGGTCATCGATATCCTCGGTCTCATGGGAGATGCGGTTGACAATATTCCGGGTGTTCCGGGAATCGGACCAAAAACAGCATCACAGTTGGTGAAGGAATATGGCAGCGTAGAAAATGTAATTGCCAATGCCGATAAATTAAAAGGAAAACTCAAGGAGAAAGTCGAACAACACAAAGACCAGGCATTGCTTTCGAAACGACTGGCCACCATCATTACCGATTCGCCGGTTGAATTTGATGAGCAGGATTTAATTCTTGAAGAACCCGACAAAGAAAAAATTCTTGAACTCTTTACCGAACTCGAATTTAAAACACTTGCCAAGCGGGTATTGGGACAAGAACTGAAACCGGCTGTTCAAAAAGGCGATCAGTTTGATTTGTTCAGCACAGGTGATGCCAACGCAGAAGAAAACAATGAAGAACACGAAGGAGAAATTCGTTCGCTGGATAACATTACTACCGTAAAACACGAATACAAAATTGCATCATCCGATGAGGAAATCAATCACCTGGTGCAAACACTTAGCACATTGCGTGAATTTTGTTTCGATACGGAAACCACATCACTCGAGGTGCTCGATGCGGAATTAGTGGGGATGTCCTTTTCCTGGCACCGCCACGAAGCCTGGTACGTTCCCTTTCCGGAAAATCAGGAAGAAGCAAAAGCGATACTGCAAAAATTTAAACCCGTATTTGAACAAACTGAAATACGGAAAATCGGACAAAATATTAAATACGATTTCATGGTGCTTGCGCAATATGGAATTGAAATAAAAGGTGAATTGTTCGACACCATGCTTGCTCATTATCTCATTGAACCTGATCAACGTCACGGAATGGATGAGCTGGCCGAAAATTTTCTGAACTATCAACCAGTTTCCATTGAGGAACTCATTGGTAAAAAAGGAAAATCGCAAGGCAGTATGCGCGATGTTGAATTATCGCAAATTGCAGAATATGCAGGAGAAGATGCCGATATTACCTATCAGCTAAAACTTCGTTTTGAACCCGAATTAAAATCGCGCGCTGCCGAAGCATTGTTTCAATCGGTGGAATGTCCGCTCGTTCCCGTTCTCGCTCACATGGAAATGGAAGGCGTGCATCTGGATATCGATTTTCTGCGCGAATACAGTGCTGAACTGGAAATAGAAATTACCGGCATCGAAAAAGAAATTAATCAACTGGCAGGGACGCCCTTCAACATTAATTCGCCGAAACAACTTGGACAAATTCTCTTCGAGGTTTTAAAAATCGACGAGAAAGCGAAAAAAACGAAAACGGGTCAATACGCCACCAGTGAAGACATCCTCGTGAAGTTGATGGACAAACATCCGATCATCGAAAAAATTCTCGATTACCGTGAAATCGGAAAATTAAAAAGTACGTATGTGGATTCCCTGCCGGAAATGGTGCATCCGAAAACGGGTCGCGTACACACCACGTTTATGCAAGCGGTTGCGGCAACCGGACGTTTGTCTTCCAACAATCCGAATCTGCAGAATATTCCTATTCGAACTGAACGCGGAAAAAAAATCCGGAAAGCATTTATCCCCAGAAACGAAGAATTTGTTTTAGTGTCGGCCGACTATTCCCAGGTTGAATTGCGGATAATGGCAGCATTGAGTCAGGATGAAAACATGGTCCGCGCCTTCAGCAACAACATCGACATTCACACTGCCACTGCTGCGAAAGTATTTGGCGTTGCCGAAGTAGATGTGATCAAGGACATGAGAAGTCGCGCGAAGGCGGTCAATTTTGGAATCATTTATGGTCAAACCGCCTATGGTTTATCCCAAAACCTCGGTATTCCGCAAAAAGAAGCCAAAGAGATCATTGATAATTATTTTCAGCAATATCCTTCCGTAAAAAAATATATGGAAGAAAGCATCCGAAAAGGACATGAGCTGGGTTATGTAGAAACCATCATGGGCAGAAGAAGGTATTTACCCGATATCGATTCCGGCAATGCCACGGTGAGAGGATTTGCCGAGCGAAATGCAATTAATGCCCCATTACAGGGATCGGCGGCAGATATTATTAAAATAGCCATGATTAACATTCACGAAGAGATTAAAAAGCGCAAGCTGAAATCGAAAATGGTGCTGCAGGTCCACGATGAATTGGTATTTGATGCGCATCAGTCGGAACTGGACGAACTGCTTCCGCTGATCAAGGACAAGATGGAACATGCCGTAGATTTGAGTGTGCCCTTGCTGGTAGAGATCGACAAAGGGAAAAACTGGCTCGAAGCCCACTAAATCCATTTTGAATATCTGCGAATTCCCATATATTTGAGTAATCAAACCCCGAACTGATGAAAAATCGAATAGTATTTTTGAGTTTAGCTGCTGTGGCTTTAACCTGGTCAGCCTGCGGTGGTGGAGAAGGCGATTCTGCGTTGAGCAATGTTGACAGCGCAAAAATTGCGAACGACACCATTGACGATACCAAATCGAAAATTGAAGAAGCGAAAAAGGTGTATTACAGTATTCCATCCACTTCAGAAATGGCCGAACTCCTCAGCGATGCAGGTGCTAATTACGACATGAAGTTGTTAAACGACATCAACCTGGTTGATCGCTATACCACTTCCAGAAAGCAGGCACTCAACATCGGAATTTACGGGGCAGATCTCAACTATTGTTCCATTTTCGAACGCACCAACGAAACCATGTTCTACATGGAATGTACACGTTCACTGGCCGAGCGTTTGGGAATTGAAAACGCCATTAAAGACGAAACCATCACCCGTGCCGAAGAGAACATCGACAATCGCGATTCCATGTTGAACATCATCAGCGATATGTTTTATGAATTAGAAGAATACCTCGCAGAAAACGATAAAGACGATATTTCTGCATTGGTTATCGGAGGCGGATGGATTGAAGGTTTGTACCTGGCATGTATGACGGTTAATGAGAAAAAACCGAATCAGGATATTCTCAACCGCATTGCAGAGCAAAAGTTTTCATTATCTAACCTCGTAAAATTCGTGGAGCAGTATAAGGAAAACGAAGATGTAAAAGGATTGCACGAAGACTTACTCCGAATCGAAGCTGCATTTGCAGATATTACTGTAGAAAAACAAAGCACGGAGGTAAGTACCGACAATAACGGAACAACTGTAATCGGTGGTAAAACGAATATTAGCATCACGCTGGATCAATTTAAAAACCTGAAAAAAGTGGTTAAAGAAATCCGCGAATCTTACGTTAAAATCTGATCGTCATGAAATTTATATATAGTTTAACCTTCGCAACATTGATGTTAATTGGCTTTGGAACCGAAGCCAGTGCGCAATGTAAAAGTTATGCAAAACGCCAATGTAAACCGGCTCTTGCTCCATTTCTGCACAACGGACAATTAAACAATGCTGTGCTAGTTCCCGGCGATAAAGCGGAATTGTTGCTGACCTTTTTCTCCGGACAAGAATATCGTTTAATGATTTGCGCAATGCCGGTATTAGGAAAAGTCACTTTCCGAGTTCTTGATTCCGACAGAAATCAGATTTTCAGTTCAGAAAAAACGCCTGATAAAAATTATTTCGATTTTAAAGTGGCCTCTACCCAACAATTAATTGTAGAGATTAATGTCCCCGAAGCAAAAGCAACGAACGACATTGTGCCGGAAGGCTGTGTAACTGTTATGATCGGATTCAAAAAATAATAGTACTCCCGATAAAAAGAAAAGGCCGGATAACCGGCCTTTTATTATTTAATCATCATCGTGTTCACCATCTTCATGTTCATGCTCTTCTTCATGTTCATGTTCCGGAGAAGCAACAAAATCTTTTCGGATTTCGCTATGTCTGATTTCACCACCGGTGGTTCCTACTTTTCGAAGGAGATAAAAATTACCGGCAGAAAGAAGCAAAACAGTGGTGGAAACATATATCGCCCACTTCTTCCCTTTCCATTCAGCAAACAAGCCTACCATCGAAATCAAAGCCACAATTACGGAAACAATCAGCGCAACTTCGGCACTTTCTTCATGCTCGTGAATTAATTTATGATCTGCTCCCGGTAATGATTCTACCACTTCTTCTGCTCCTTCACCACTGAAGTTAGCAGGCATCGCCGTTAATCCTCCAAGAATTAATAAGAATAATCCCACTCTGCGTACTACCGAGCTGCGAAGCGCAAAACCTAGTGCAAGTACAATTAATCCAAATAAACTCCCCATGATGGGAAGATGGTTCACCAAAAGGTGAAAATGTGCCTCATTCATCGTTTTAAATTTTAAGCAATTTCATAAAATTTTACCAAAAGCCTAACAGCTTGGTCGCAATTATCCGCTATCAGATATAAAAAAAGCCCCTTCTCCATGAAAAGGGGCTTTCTGTTAAAGGAAATCTTTATTCAAAAATCAGTTTCTTCACCACGGTGCGGTCGCCAACTAAAAGACGAACAAAATAAACACCTGCAGGTAAATCGCCACGTTGAATGTTAAACTGGTGATCGCCGTTGGACATATTTCCGAGTTGATGACTAGCAACAACCTGACCCAACATATCCGCCAATTCAATTTCTACCTGATCATTTCCGTAAGTATAAAATGCAACGGTAGAAAAATCGCGTGATGGATTCGGATAAACACTTACATGGAATGGGTCGCTGAGCTCATCAATGCCAACTGCACCGGAAATATTAATATCGTCGATGTAAATATTATTTCCTCCTCCATTTTCGAACGAAATCTTAAACATAAAATTCTGCACGAGGTAAGAAGGAAGAATATTGGTAACGTCAACATTTACCCATTGACCTGAATTCGGTGTAAATGCACCAGTTGTATTCGGAGCTGTATTGAAATTCGTTCCGGATAATGTTTTTCTCACCGACCAGCTTGCACCACAATCGTTAGACACCATTACTTTTAATTTATCGGTATTGGAATTCGTTTTATACGCAAATGCATATTTAAATGAAAGTGTAACCGAACTGAAAGAAGAAAGGTCGTAGGTGGTAGAAATAATTTCATCAATCGTTCCTGTTCCACCAGCGTAATTGTTCATTTTAATGGATTTGCTTCCGGTAGCAGCAACACCGCTTACTACCGACCAGGTTTGACCATCATCTGCATTGTAAACAAACCACTCATTGTTTGGAACTGCGGTTACGGTTTCAAATCCTTCAACGATAGGACCGGGAATTCCCACATTTGGAATTACGGTAATGTAGTTGTTTACTGTAGATGTTACCGATTGCGCTCCATTACCCGAAGTAAGTGAAACGGTATATTGTCCAACATTCGGATACGTAATTCCCGAAGGATTTTCATCGGTGCTCGAAGATGGAGATGCGCCATTGAATGTCCAGCTCCATTGTGTAGGACCATGATACGATTGATCGTCGAAATTAATCGTTTCTCCGGCGCAAATAATGTAGCGGTTAGAACCGAAAGCTGCGGCACATAAATTATCAGGACCATCTGTTCCTGTGTTAGCAAGATTCGTGCTGGTCCATAATTGATTTCTTTGTCCAACAGTACTAATTAACGCTGCACGCATTCTGCTTTTTTGTCCGTTGGTAAACATTCTTGAGCAATAAGAATACTCCATGTAGTTCTGAACATTATCAATTGTATTTCCGCAAGTAGCGCCATTGATATTACAGTTATCCCAACCTTCGGTTTGTGGTGTATCCGTTACATTATCATCACCGCAGGAAACTCCCGGATTGTTGGTACTTCCCCATACATGCGATAGATTCAGCCAATGTCCAACTTCATGCGTAAGTGCGCGACTTTTTACAACGGATGATGTACCGATTTCACCAATGTAATCATGATTGATCCAGATACCATCGTATTTCGCCTGGTTCCAGTTATTCGGATTCATGGTATATCCTGCTGCACCGCTTGCGTTTTTACATACCCAGATATTGAGGTAGTGATTACGCGGATATTTTACATTGTTGGAATTGGTAAGGCTATTATTGAGATGTTTATTTACATCATCCACCATGGCATTATCACCATCATTGGTACGGGTAGAAAAAGTACGGGTAATTCCGCTCACACAGTTTCCGAGTTCATCGTATTGTGCTAAACGAAATTCAATTCCAACATCAGCAATATTATTTGCAAATGCAGAAACCACCATACTGGTATCGGAATTCAGTTTATTGTAATCGCGGTTTAAAATGCGTACTGCATCATACACTTGTTCGTCCGAAATATTTTCAGGTCCGCCTTCGTGCACAATGTGAAAAACAATGGGAATAACATAAATGGTTTGCGATCCGCGTTGTTCTCCTGCTTGTGAGGCGATGATTTGTTGAATTTCATTTTCATAAGCATCATCCATGGCCTGATGAACCGGACCATAGCCAACGGATTTTTTTACGCGCTGCTCAAAAGCAGGTTGTCCGCAATACTTAATGTGATCGTGATCGTCCTTTATCTGTGCAAAGGATAATGATGCTGTTAAAACTGACAGCGCAAGGGTAAAAATTCTTTTCATGGTTTTTAGCAATATTCTCTGAGGTTCACCACAGTGGTGGTGATGGTTTCAGGTTTCCGAAATATACCCAATAATTTTTCGGCAACAAAAGCAGGTGTGTGGAGTTCTCCTTTGTTTTTGTATTCCTGAAATCTGATTAATGAAGAAAACCCGGATGCATTTGCCGTGCGAATATGCGCTTGCATCGGTGTATCGATGATTCCGGGATAAAATGAAAACGCGCGAATATGATCTGCCCCAACTTCCTTTAATTCAACAGCTAACACTTCCGTGAATGCATCTACTGCCGCTTTTGATGCACAATAGGCAGCCCAGGAAGGAATAGCACTTTTCGCTGCTCCGGAACTGATGTTAATGATTAAACAAGGATAATTTTTATTTTTTGCGCGACTTAGGAAACGGTCGCATAATTGGGTGAGCGCAATAACATTTAAATGAAAAAGTTGCTCATAATGCGAATTCGTCAGCGATCCAACCCGATCAATTTCACCAATCATTCCCGCATTGTTGATGAGAACAACTTCATCCGACGAGGCAGGAAATTCCAACGCAATCTTTTCTACACTTCCCGGTTGCGATAAATCTGCCTGTATAAATGTAAAGTTCGGATGTGAAATGGAATTGCTTCTCGAAATACCGGTCACTTTGTGTTCGGACAATAACATTTCTGCCAGTGCTTTTCCTAAACCACTTCCGGTACCGGTAATAAAATAATGTTTCATTATTGATTGATCTCAATAAAGCGGGCTACGTCGCGTGATGTTCCGAAAATAATTAAGGTGTCGGTGTGATAAACGACCGTTTCTGAACTTGGAACACCAAGTAAGTGATTTTCCTTAACCAATTCTTTTCCTTCTTTCTCGTCGAACAATCGTTTGATGGTAATTAACGTAAGATGATATTTATCGCGCAATCCGATATCCTGCAAGGAGCGGTTTACAACATTTCGTGGCGCTTTTACTTCGGCAATTTCATAATCGTCGGGCAGTTGTAAAAACGAAACAATACTTGGATTAAGTAATCGCTCGGCAACAACAAACGCAACTTCTTCTTCTGGTAATAATATTTCTTTAACACCAATTTTTTCAAGAATCATTTTCTGTTGCAATCCATGTGCCCGTGCAATAACACGTTTAACTCCCAAATCAATTAAGTGGGCACAGGTAAGAATGGTCGCTTCAAAATTTTCTCCAATGGCAACTACTACACCATCCAAATCCGTAATGTTTTGCGAAATCAAGGCTTTGTCGTCGGTCGAATCCAAGGTTGCGGCATAGGCGACTTCATCTTTTACGTTATCGATTTTTTCTTCATCCATATCGTAACAAAACACCTCTGCACCTTTTTGGGCAAGGCGACGAGCAATATTGGATCCGTAGCGTCCAACTCCAATTACTGCAAACTTATTTCCCTGTAATGGCATAATCTTTTTTTATTTTCCTAATGCTTGTTCTAAATCGGCAAATAAATCATTGATGTCTTCAACGCCTACACTTAAACGCAATAACGAATCAACCACCCCTGCTTTTTCTCGTTCTGCTTTCGGAATGGATGCATGCGTCATGGTTGCCGGATGATTGATGAGCGATTCCACTCCACCCAGCGATTCTGCCAATGAAAACACCTGAAATGAAGAAGCCAGTTTAAATGTTTCTTCTACATTTCCTTTGTACACAAACGAAATCATTCCGCCAAATCCACGCATTTGCTTTTTCGCAATGGCATGATTCGGATGATCTTCGAAACCGGGCCAGTATACTTTTTCCACTTTCGGATGCTTACGCAGGAAATGTGCAATTTTCTCACCGTTTTCACAGTGACGCTCCATTCGGAGATGCAAGGTTTTAATTCCGCGAATCACCAGGAAAGCGTCTTGCGGACCCGGCGTTGCACCGCATGAGTTATGAATAAAAGCTAAACGTTCAAACAATTTATCATCGTTCAACACCAAAGCACCCATTACAACATCGCTGTGTCCGCCCAGGTATTTGGTTACCGAATGCATAACAATATCCGCACCGAGATCCAGCGGATTTTGCAAATAGGGTGATGCAAAAGTATTATCTACGGCAAGCAAAATATTTTTCTCTTTCGCAATTTTTGCGCAAGCTTCAATATCGATGATCTGCATGGTGGGATTGGTTGGTGTTTCCACCCAGATCAGTTTTGTTTTTTCATTGATAAAATTCCGGATGTTTTCCGCATTGGTCATATCCACAAAATGAAATCGGATTCCAAATGGTTCAAACACTTTCGTGAACATGCGGTAAGATCCGCCATATAAATCATCGCCGGTAATCACTTCATCGCCGGGTTGCAATAATTTTATCACTGCATCCATAGCTCCCATTCCGGATGAAAAGCATAAACCATGTTTCGCTTTTTCCAATGCAGCAATGTTTTTTTCCAAAGCAGCCCTCGTCGGATTTTTACCGCGCGCATAAGCATAACCCTTGTGTTTACCGGGCGACTCCTGCACAAATGTTGAGGTCTGGAAAATCGGAGTCATAATTGCTCCGGTGGAAGGATCAGGCTCCATGCCTGCATGAATGGCTCTGGTACCAAAGCCCAGTTTAGAAGTGTCTTTCATAACGCGACTAAATTACATAAAAGGAAAGCATGTGGGCTAAATTATTCCCGATTTTCATCATCGCCCCCTAACCAGCGAGGGAGGACAATTGCTCCAATCAGCAAATAAGGATAATAGGAGATCAAACGCCAAAGCACCGCAAACAATCCGGCCAGACCGAAAGGCACAAAATCACTCAGGAATCCGGAAAAAACAAACTCTGCAATTCCGCTCCCGCCGGGGGTTGGACTAACCAGCAAAATCACCCACATGGAAAGCTGCCGGGCAAATATCACCAGGTGATCGGTAAAAGGAACAATGGAAAACAACAGAAAATTAATCACCAGAAAACGGGCCGTCCATGAAATTGCCGTCGCCATAAACGCCTTTACCCAAAATGAAAAAGCTTTGTTTTTAAGTTCAGCGGAGGTAACAATGATATCCTGTTTTAATCGTTCGGCACGGTGAGAAAAGCGATTTAAAAAAGGCAAACGGCAAATAAAAATCAGAAACGATCCGAAAGAAGAAGGACTCACAAATACAGCAAAAAACAACAGGAAAGTAATTAAGGCAATAAATGAAAATGCAATCCAAAACAATCCGACCACATGCAGATCCAGTCCGAAAATCGATTTGGTTAAGTCAATCGGAAAAAGCGCTGCCGTTCCAGCTATGAGTAATAATATAGGGACCACCAAAATATAGAACAATTCATCGAGCAATGCGGTAATCATCACCAAGGCGGTGGCTCTTCCCATTTCTATTTTTTCTTTATTCAGAATGAACATGGCTACTGCTGCACCACCTACTACACCCGGAGTAACGGCAGAGGCAAATTCCCATATCATTATCACCCTAAAAGACTGCCTCCAGGTCAATCGCTTTTCGGTGAGTAACCGAATCCGCCACATATAAGCCAAATCGCGAACCATCATCATCACGAAAGCCATAAAAATTCCCAGCACACTCATCCATCCCCAATCTAATTTTCCAATGGCATCCGTAAAACGTTGCCGGGAATAACTTCCGCAGCAGGTGGAGAGTTTAAATTCGGAAGGATCCGAAAAATCGACAAGTCCATTCTGATTATTATCCACCCATTCATAATTTCCATTCGGGTCTGCAATAAATTTTTCTTCCCGGATAGCCGACATGATCATGTACACCGCAACAGCTATTCCAATCAGGACAGGAATCCAGATTTTCCATCCCGAGCGTATCGATAATCTTCCGTTATTTGCAGTTGTCATGCTTAAGCGTGAGGTATCAATTAGTGAACATTGTCCGAAAGATGAAAAAAATATATCACTTATCAAGCTGCTCTACCTGCAAACGAATCATTAAGGAATTAAATCTTCCTTCGGATTTTATTTTCCAGGATATTAAAACGGAAAAAATTACTCCGGAACAGTTGGATCAAATGGCTGAGCTGGCAGGAAATTATCAGTCCTTGTTTTCTAAAACAGCACTAAAATACCGGGCACTGGGTTTAGACAAAAAAGAACTCCGGGAAGATGACTACCGAAAATGGATTCTGGAAGAGTACACCTTTCTGAAAAGACCGGTGATGATTATTGGGAAAAAAATAGTCATTGGTAATTCTAAAAAAGCTATCGAGGAAGCAAAAACATATCTTCGCGGGTAAATGTCGAAATCCCTCCTTGCACACCTCGCCATTTTTTTAGCGAACCTGATCTACGGAATAAATTATACCGTAGCAAAGGAAGTCATGGGACATTACATCGATCCTTTCGGGTTTATTCTACTTCGGGTTTCGGGTACCATTTTGTTGATTTGGACTACTGCTCTTCTCTTCAAAAATGAAAAAGTAGCCTCCTCCGATTTCAAATTACTTTTTCTCTGCGGTTTATCAGGCGTAGGAATCAATCAAATGCTTTTTTTCTGGGGACTATCCCTCACCTCGCCCATTAATTCTTCCATCATCATGGTTACCACACCACTTCTGGTAATGGTGATGGCTTCCATTCTTTTAAAGGAACGTTTTCACGGTTTAAAAATTACCGGTCTGTTTCTCGGATTGGGTGGCGCAGTGGTATTGTTGTTGCTTCGACCATCCTCCGGTGGCAGCGGTAATTTATTTGGCGATTTTGTGACCTTCCTCAATGCATGTTTTTATGCCATTTACCTGGTCATCGTAAAACCTTTGATGAAAAAATATCACCCGATTACCGTGATGAAATGGGTGTTTTTATTCGGACTTATACCGGTAATTCCTTTCGGTTTTCAGGAATTTATGGCAATTGAGTGGCACTCCTTCCCGGCTCACATCATCTGGTCGGTCCTTTTTGTAGTAGTGGGGACCACCTTTCTTGCATATTTGTTAAACACCTATGGATTGGTCAATTTAAGTCCCTCGGTAGTCAGTGCTTATATTTACCTGCAACCTGCATTAGCAGCAATGATTGCGGTAATGGCGGGTAAGGACCAGTTGGATGCGATCAAGATTATTTCCACACTCTTTATTTTTGCCGGTGTGTACCTCATTAACAGAAAATAAAATTGGTAAAGGGAATTGCTTATTTTCGTAAAAATTCTCTCTTATGATCCAATCGATGACCGGATTCGGAAAAGCAACGGGTGCTTATGGTAACCGTAAAATCAGTGTTGAAGTACGATCACTCAACAGCAAGCAACTTGATTTGAATTTACGTCTCCCGTCGATGTTTAAAGAGAAGGAAATGGAGTTGAAATCGAAAATTGCAACAGAAGTTGAGCGCGGAAAAGTGGATGTATCCATTTACTACGAAAACTTCGGAGAAGAAAAAAACTACAGCATCAATACAGCACTGGCAGAAAGTTATTACAACGATTTACGCGGACTCTGCGACAAACTTCAGCTGAAAGAAGGAGAAATCTTGTCGACCCTGATGCGCCTACCGGAAGTCGTTTCTTCTGAGCGCAAAGAATTTGATGAAAAGGAATGGTCGGTCATTGCAGAATTATGCCAAAACGCCATCGAAAATTTTAAATCATTCCGCAAATCGGAAGGAGAAAAATTATTTGAGGATTTACGGGGTCGTGTAGCTTTAATTGAAAAATTACTGATTGATACGGAGCCGTTCGACAAAGAACGAATGGAAGGTGTACGCAGTCGTTTGGATCGGTCACTTCAGGAATACCTCGGTTCGGAGAACATCGATAAAAACCGTTTTGAGCAGGAGTTGATTTATTACATGGAGCGATTGGATGTGTCGGAAGAAAAAGTGAGACTTCGTTCGCATTGTGGTTATTTCGTAGAGACAATGGAAAAAGAACATCATCAAGGAAGAAAACTGGGATTCATTTCGCAGGAAATGGGAAGAGAGATAAATACCCTCGGATCCAAAAGTAATCATGCCGGCATGCAAAAAATTGTGGTGTTGATGAAAGATGAATTAGAGAAAATAAAAGAACAGGTGTTAAACGTGTTGTAAAAAAATGGAAGGAAAGTGCATCATATTTTCAGCCCCTTCCGGCGCAGGCAAAACTACGATTGTGCATCATTTGCTTAGTCTTGATCTCGGATTGGAATTTAGCGTTTCAGCGTGTAGCAGAGCAATGCGGCACAATGAAAAAAACGGGGTGGACTATTACTTTTTATCCGTTGAAGAATTTAAATCTAAAATTTCCCAAAACGCCTTTATCGAATGGGAAGAAGTGTATACCGATAATTTCTATGGCACACTGAAATCGGAAATTGAACGCATTTGGTCGCACGGTAAACATGTGATTTTCGATGTAGATGTAGTCGGTGGACTCAATCTGAAAAAAGCATTTGGTCACCGCGCCTTATCGATCTTTGTAAAGGCACCCAGTCTGGCACATTTGGAAGAACGATTAAAATCCAGATCCACCGAAACACCGGAAAGTATTGCGCGCCGAATGGGAAAAGCAGAAAAAGAAATGGCCTATTCCGAAAAATTCGATCACGTTTTATTAAATGATAACCTGGAACGCGCCTTTGCGGAAGCAGAACAGGTTGTTCGAAATTTCTTACAAGGATGAACATCGGACTTTATTTCGGAACCTTCAATCCCATTCACGTTGGCCATTTAATCATCGCCAACCACATGGCCGATTACACGGAACTGGATAAAGTATGGCTGGTGGTTTCACCGCAAAACCCGCTGAAAGAAAAAAATTCGATGTTGCCCGATTATCATCGGCTGGCTTTGGTAAAAACAGCAATTGAAGATAATCCCAATCTATTAGCGAGCGACATTGAATTTGAATTACCCAAGCCGTCCTATACAGTTGCGACACTTGCCTACCTCGAAGAAAAATTTCCGCAACATGAGTTTTCATTGATTATGGGAGAAGATAATCTGAGAACCTTCCATAAATGGAAAAATCATGAACACATTATTTCCAGACATAAACTCTACGTTTATCCACGGGTTTTAACCGAATCGGAAATCGATGAACTCAAGGAATTTCATATCGACAGTCCATTCTTAAATCACCCCAATGTAATTATGTGTGATGCCCCGGTGATGAAAGTATCTTCCAGTTTCATCCGAAAAGCCATCCGCGATAAAAAAGATGTACGATATCTCTTAACCGATCCTGTTCATCGCTACATTAAGGAAATGCATTTTTACGAAAAATAAAAAGTCCCGTCGTTTGACAGGACTTTTTTGATTAATTCAATTAATTATTAAATCATATCCAGCACGCGAAGCAATGCCAATACCACAGCGATTAACCATAATCCGCCATAGTAACCGGCATATCCAAAAAACAATCCTCCACCTAAAATGCAAAGAATTAAGGTTAACCAAAATAATCCGGTAACCGAACCATCTTTCAGATAAACGGCTAATGGTGGAATTAAAAAAGCAAGAATAATCATCAATACAAACATTGCATCTGCATCTGCAGTTACATCTCTTGAAGTACTTTCTTTTACCGATTCAACAGCAGCAGGATTAGATTCCTGGTTGGAAGTTTCATTCACCACCGCATCGGTAGTTACCACTTCGTTTGAAGTAGTATTGATTTCCACTTCTGAATTTCCTTCTTTGTTCACGATCACCGATTCGGTAATTACTGCTGCCTTTTTTTCTTCTGCAATAGAAGCTTTCACCACTTCTTCATTGGCAGATTGCGAAAACACAACTTTATCTTCTTTCGATTTTTCATAAGGAACTTCTTGTTCAGCTTGTACTGATCCAACTTTCACCCAGCTTCTGTTACCGTAACGCGAATGAGTAAAACGCGAAGAACCGCATGACACGAGAATTGCCGACAGCAAAACCAATGCAGAAATTTTAGAAATCAATTTAGTCATAGTGTGTTGTTTTTATTTTAAAACCATAGAAACGATGGATTCGAAAATTCCTCTTCCATCGGTATTTTTTAACTCAGGATCGGAAGCGCGTTCAGGATGCGGCATCATGCCAAACACATTCTTTTTCGCATTGCATACGCCGGCAATGTTTTCCAACGAACCATTCGGATTAGCTGCTTCAGTAATGTTTCCTTCAGCATCGCAATAGCGAAATAAAATCTGATCGTTTTTTTTCATGGATGCAAGTGTATCGGCATCGCAGAAATAATTTCCTTCACCGTGTGCAATCGGAATTTTATAGGCTTTCTTAAGGTCCAGCGCAGAAGTCACCAGTGAATCGGTGGTTTGGGGACGCATATAAATATTCTTAGAGATAAAGCGGCGATCGGTATTGTGCAACAAAGCTCCTGGCACCAGATGGGCCTCGGTTAAAATCTGAAATCCGTTACATACCCCCATCAGATAACCTCCTTTTTCTGCGTGATCAATCACCTTATCCATAATGGGAGAAAAGCGGGCGATAGCACCGGAGCGGAGATAATCTCCATAAGAGAATCCGCCTGGCAATACGATGAAATCACAACCTTTCAAATCGCGGTCTTTATGCCATAAGCGTTCAACTTTTTGTCCCATAATGGTAGAAAGAACATAAACCATGTCCTCATCACAATTGGATCCCGGGAAAACAACAACACCAAATTTCATGGAGATAATTTTTTACAAAACTAAGGATTTAAGAGAGAATAGCCAGACGAAAATCCGACTGTGAAAAAAAATCACCCGAGGGGTGCAATTCGCGACAATAGAAATAATCCAATGGCCGCATAAAAGAGTAAATCTGTAAGCCACTGAAAGGCAGAATGCACCAGCAAAAAGGAGATGGAAAGGGCAAAGGGTATCACCAATAATTGCATCCCATTACCAACATACATGGCGTTCACCGTAATGGAAATCAGAATCATGATAATGAAAAAATAAAGCAACACCTGTCGCTGCCTGCGCACCCGGATGATGCTTCCGCTAAATCTTCCCAATAGGGAAAATAGTCCCAACACCACCATTACCAGCAGAAAAATGGAAAACATCATCGTACTGCGATCCGCGCCCAGTGGATTGGTGGTCCAATGCTCCATTTCAAATTGCGGCACTACAATTGACCATTGTCCGTACACGGCAAAATAAATCGCCTCGAAGGTCCACCACGGAAATAAAAACGCAATGATAAACAAGAGCCACTCGCGCCAGTAAAACGTTTTAAGGGTGTTCATGGCCAGCAAAGCCCATGCGACCAGCGGAACAACATACCATGAAAATAAAAATGCAATCCCCAGTAAAAATCCGCTGATAAATGCTTCTTCTTTGGCCGAATTCTGCCGGTAAACCTGCAATAAAGTATGGATCGTTTGGAGGATAAAATAATTGCTCAGGGATGACCATTGGAAAAGTCCATTCGGAATGAGCATAAAGGCAACTAAAACATAAATCAGCGAAGGCACATAACTAATGCGATCGAATAATTCGAGATCATTAATAATCCGGTTAAAAACTATGGCTTCGAGAAGGACCAATGCCATTTGTAAAACCTGCCACACCCACATCGGCCATTCGGGCTGAAAGGTGAACCATTGAGGAATGGCGGAAGGCGCCGGAGCGATGGGGAAAAAGAAGTGAAGCGACCAAAACACAACCGCAATCAGGGGCAATCCTAATTGAATGATGGACTGGTTGGTTCTATATAATCTGATAATCACCCCTTTAAATTTATTTTTCTTTTTTCCGCGAAACTATTACATTTGAGCCGTTAACAAATTCAAAACTATGGATTGGCTGGTATACCCACTTGGAGATCTTTTCGTTTGGACATTCGGAATTTTAGAATGGGCCGATAATCTTCCTAACAACATTTTCATTCTCGTTGGCTTTGCCGGACTTTTTTACTGGCTTTGGTTACAAGGCAAGTTTAACAAAGAAGCCGCTGCAAATCCTAATCAATTAAAGTGATTTAAATCTGCATATTTTTCGAATGCCCCACAGTTAAGCCTGCTGGGGCATTTTCATTAGGTCCTGGCCAATATCTTTCCGGTAATAGGCCTTTTCAAATCGAATCAATCCTGCATTCATCATTGAGCGTTCTGCTGCAGATTCAATATCCTTTCCATAGGAAGTAACCGCAATTACACGTCCCCCGTTACTTACCACTTTACCGCCTTTCTCAATGGTACCAGCGTGGAAAACCAGACTATCACTGATGTTTTCATGTCCGGTAATTACTTTGCCTTTTTCATAATCTTCCGGATATCCGCCGGACACCATCATAACGGTAACGGCTGTTTTCTCATCGAACTGAACATCGCGTTCGGATAAAGTTCCTGTTGCAACACCTTCGAATAAATCGAGTAAATCACTCTTAACACGGGGAATGACCACTTCTGTTTCCGGATCTCCCATTCTGCAATTGTACTCAATTACATAAGGCTCATTCTTCACGTTGATTAATCCGAAAAAGATAAATCCTTTGTAAGGAATATTTTCTTGTTGCAATCCTTTAACGGTTGGAATAATCACTCTGTTTTCCACCTTCTCCATAAAATCGGTGTTGGCAAATGGCACGGGTGATACTGCACCCATTCCACCGGTATTTAATCCTTTATCACCTTCGCCGATGCGTTTGTAATCTTTTGCTTCTGGAAGAATTTTGTACGATTTTCCATCGGTCAAAACAAATACCGATAATTCCACACCTTTCAGAAATTCTTCAATAACCACCTTGCTGGATGCTTCTCCGAATTTCGCATCCGCCAACATGGCTTTTAATTCCTTTTTCGCTTCTTTTAAATCATTTAAAATCAAAACGCCTTTCCCTGCTGCTAATCCGTCTGCTTTTAACACATAAGGCGGATTGAGCGACTCCAGAAATTTTTCTCCTTCTTTGAGTGTATCCTTGGTGAAACTTTGGTATTTGGCCGTAGGAATGGCATGTCGCTGCATGAAAGCCTTTGCAAAATCTTTACTGCCTTCCAATTGGGCGGCTTGTTGCTGCGGACCAATCACGGGAATATGTTTTAATTCCTCCTGCTCCAAAAAGAAATCATGAATTCCTTTTACCAAAGGATCTTCCGGACCAACCACCACCAGACGAATATCATTCTCCAGTACAAATTTCTTGATGGCTTTAAAGTCGACCGGAGAAATATTCACGTTCGTGGCAACAGAAGAGGTGCCTGCATTACCGGGTGCAACAAAAAGTTTATCCAATTGAGAACTTTGCGAAATTTTCCATGCCAGCGCATGTTCGCGACCACCGGAACCAAGAATCAGAACATTCATTTTGTCTATTTAGAAAAACAAAGAAAAAAAGAATGACAGTCCCAATAAAATTATCTTATCAACAGACGGTGAAAAACCCCTGTCGTTTGACTTTGTTCAGCAATAAAAATCCGCCAGTAAACTAGGCTAATTATTTCGATAAGTAAAAACCGGCCTTTATTTCCAGTTGATTAACGATTAAATCGCTGGTAACAGGGTGTGAAACTGAAGAAGGACCCGAATAATCGAGCGCCGTAAATTCTGTTTTCCCTTTCAAAAAATGATACGCGAACTGAAGTGTAACTCCTTTATCCGCTCCTAAAAATAAATTCAGGTTAATATAAGGATTCACCATCTGACGCTTGAATTTTTCATCGGCAAAAATATTGGGGAGATAATTCACACCCAAAAAGGATGTAAAACAAATTTTCTCAGAAATATTCTTTCGAATTCCCATAGATGGCCCAATATAAAACCTAAAACCGCGATCGCCTCCCGGGCCGGAATCGTGATAGGAATACGTGTTAGAGGTGTCGTTAAATGAAGTGCCGGGGTAGGTAAATCCAATTGCCTTCCATCCCAAATCGAAACCCCAGGTAACGGCTTTGTCACCAAAGGTTGCATTTACATCCACAAAATTAAAACACCAAAACCGTTTGTCGCGCGATATATCGCTAGCTGCATGTACACTTTGAATTTGCGGCGAAGGGGTAGAGAACAAAACATCGAATTTACCTGGCTTAAACCGATCCGGGTAATTGCTGTTTTTCCCTTCAGCAATAATTCCCACGAGATAAATTACTCCATCAAGATTTATACTCATTAAACCATTATCAGAAGAGCCCATCAGGCGAAATTCCGGTGTAAATACATTACCTTTTTCTTTTACCAAAGTATAATCATTGTAATTGGCAAAAGGATTACCCGCTGATGTTGGAGTGATGGATGATTTAACATAATAGCCGTAGTGACTTGTAGATTTTATTCCTCCCGTAATGGAAATAACACTAAAATCATTGGCATCGATTTGGGAAAATCCTACCAGAGAATAAAGAAGAAAGAATACACTTAATATAGATTTCATAGGTGCAAGTATTATTCCGGATATCCCCTTTCGACCTTTTGTTTTGGAACCTTAAAATGTCGTATAGACGATACCCGGAATTGTTTTAATAATAAAACGAAATTGATAAAAAAGAAAAACGTGGTAAATACGGTAAATACCGTAAAACTAACTATTGATTAAGCCATTGCGAATAGCAAAACGGATGAGTCCCGCAATGTTGTGTACATCGAGTTTTTTCATCAGATTGGTACGGTGGGTGTCCACCGTGCGGTGAGAAATAAAAATTTTATCGCCGATTTCTTTGTTCGACATTCCATCGGCAATGAATTTTAACACTTCCACTTCCCGGTCGGTTAACTGCGCCAGCAAAACGGCATCGGTGGGACGAAGCTGAAAACTATCCGGCACGCCGGGTGATGAAAGTTGCTTCAATACTTTTTCAGAAAAATAATTTTTACCGGATAAAACCTGACGAATAGCATCGATCAATTCTCCCTGATCGGAATTTTTCAATAAATACCCGTTGGCTCCAATATCCATGATGCGCTTAATTAAAGCGGCTTCATCGTGCATGGTCAGAATGATGATTTTACAATCGGGACTTTGTTTTTTGATTTGCTGCGAAGCTTCCAGTCCGTTCATTACAGGCATATCAATATCCATCAATAACAAATCGGGTTTTAAAGTACTGCAATACTGCAATGCCTTTGCGCCATCGTTGGCTTCTGCCACAATGGTTAAATCTGATTCATTTTCTATAATGGATTTTAATCCATCCAATATCAGTTGATGGTCGTCAACCAGGATGATCCGTGCCATGCATTATTCTTAAGGTTCCAAAAATAAAATTAGGAAAAAGAAGGAAATAAAAATTGATTAAAATCACGAAATCGGAACTCTTACCGTTGCTACGGTTCCACTTCCCGGTCCGGCTTCGAAATTGACATCCCCGTTGATGGTATTGATCCGTGTTGCAATATTCATCATGCCGATGCCCTCCCGTTTTGCGCCTGCATCAAATCCTTTTCCGTTATCCTCCACCATCATGATTAAAAATCCCTTGTTCCGGAACAATTGCACCACCACCTGATCGGCGCCTGAATGCTTAACGATGTTATTGATGAGTTCCTGACAAATCCGGTATAAACTAACCTCCACCTTCTCCGAAAAGCGTCCTTCAATTCCGAACACTTCAAATTCGTAACGAATGGAGGAATGTCCCAACGATTTTGCCAGCATATCTTCCAATGCAGGAACCAAGCCGATTTCCTGCAGAACTTTTGGCATCATTTGGTGCGATATAGAGCGAACTTCAGTGGCAGAATCATCGATAATTTTAGTGAGATCAGCAATGGTTTTTTCTTCCCCGGGCAGATCCGTACTAATTCGCTGATGTAATTTTTGTATAGCCAGTTTTAGTCCACCTAATTGCTGACCAATCCCGTCGTGCAATTCACGTGCAATTCGTTTGCGTTCTTCTTCCGTAGCCAGAATAACTGCTTCAATTCCTTTTTCACGCTCAGCGATAATCTCAGCATCCTTTTGTGCTTGTATGGCACGGCGTCGCTTTTGTTCGAAGAATAAAACCATGAACAAAACCGCAACGGAAGCAAATCCAATTCCCCAGATCCATTTGGTACGATTCGATGCCTTCAGATCAGCATCTTTTTTCTTCAATTCCAAATCGGCATTTACCGCCTTCGCTTCGAGTAATTCCTTTTCCTTTTTTTCAGTTTCAAAACGGGTTCTCATTTCTGCCACCTGATTTTTTAAATCATCATCAAAAATGGAATCCTTCAATAAACTGTATTGCTCCATGTAGAAATAAGCACTATCCGGCTGAGCAATCATCGTTTTTAATTTCGCCAGTTTCATATAGGCAAAAAGGATTTCATGCTTCGTTCTTATCTCTTTAGAAATGGACAAGGCTGCATGCAAAGAAGAAGAGGCATTTTTAAAATCCTTTAATCCCATTTGCGCTTCACCGAGTGAAATTAATACAGATGAAATGGCTTTTTTATCGTTTAACCGACTCCTGATTTCAAAGGCTTCCTGAAGTATGGGAAGAGATAAGCGGTACTGCCGGCGTGTAACGTATAAACCGCCCAGATTATTTAATTGCACGGCCAGTTCTTCGGGTTTATCCATTAAACGAAATTCCGAAATGGCCAGTTTCCAGTTTTCAATCGCCTGTGTGCTGTCGCCCGATTCATAATACACATTGGCCAGGTTTCCATGTGAAGCAGCCATGCCGTATTGATCACCAATTTCGATGCGAAGCTTGAGCGCGCGCTGATGCATTTCGAGTGCTTTCTTGTATTCCCGCAAATTGAAATGAAGCACGCCCAGGTTATTTAACACATAGGTGAGGTAAAATTTTTGCTGTAATTTTTCATAGATCGCCAGCGCTTTGTAATTATACTCTAGAGCTTCTTTCAACTGAAAACGTTCCTGGTAAATAATTCCCAATTTATTATATACCGCTGCTTCACCCAATTCATCGTTTAAGCGTTTGCGAATTTCAAGTGAAAGATGCAACAGGGTTATAGCTTCATCGTATTCATTTTTGTCAATGTAAACAATGGCGATATCGTTGTATGCTTGTGCAATTCCTTTTTCCCAATTTAATTTTTGGGCAAGTAACAAGGCTTGTTTTCCGAAATTTAAAGCTGTATCCGAATGCACTGAACGGTGATAAAAACATAAATCCGACAACAATTTCACCTTGTTGGAGTCCTCGGGCATTTGCCGCGCAACGGTTACAAGGCTATCGAGTTGACCAGCTCTAACGTCAATGCAAAAACTCTTTGCGAGGGATAATCCCAGCAACAAAACACAACGAAAAAAAAGTTGCAAGCAGGATTTCATTAAAGTGGAATGTTTCCGTGTTTTTTACGAGGAAGATTCACCACTTTATTCTCGAGCATTTTAAAGGCACGTATTAATTTTTCGCGGGTTTGTTCAGGACGTATAACTTCATCGATAAATCCGCGTTCTGCAGCTTTATACGGATTTGCAAAAAGACGATTGTACTCATCTTCTTTCTCCTTTAGTTTTGCAGCCTGATCTTTCGCTTCACTGATTTCTTTTCTGAAAATAATTTCAGCAGCACCTTTAGCACCCATCACTGCAATTTCTGCCGATGGCCATGCATAATTCATATCCGCTCCAATGTGTTTCGAATTCATTACATCATAGGCACCACCGTAAGTTTTGCGGGTAATCACCGTAATACGGGGAACTGTTGCTTCAGAAAAGGCATACAACAATTTTGCACCATTGGTGATAATCCCATGCCATTCCTGATCCGTTCCGGGTAAAAATCCGGGGACATCTTCAAACACGAGCAATGGAATATTAAAGCAATCGCAGAAACGCACAAAACGCGCTCCTTTGGTTGAACTCTTAATATCTAAAACTCCTGCTAAATAAGCGGGCTGATTAGCAACAACACCGATACTTCTGCCACCGATGCGTGCAAATCCAACTACAATATTTTCTGCAAAGTCTTTATGCACTTCAAAAAATGAATCCCCATCCACCACATTCGAAATCACTTCACGGATGTCGTAAGGCTGATTCGGATTTTCAGGAATGATTTTATTCAACGCGGGACGTAATTCATTTCCATCGGAAGTGTAAGGAACGAATGGAGGTTGCTCTTCGCAATTGAGTGGAACGTACGACAAAATCGATTTGATTTGCTGAATACATTCCATTTCATTGGCTGCGGTAAAATGTGTAACGCCCGACTTACTTGCATGCGTCATGGCACCACCTAATTCTTCACTGGTCACTTCTTCATGCGTTACCGTTTTCACCACATTCGGACCGGTAACAAACATGTAACTCTGCTGTTCTACCATCAAAATAAAATCCGTTAATGCAGGCGAATAAACCGCACCACCGGCACAGGGACCCATAATAGCAGAAAGCTGCGGAATAACTCCCGAGGCTAAGGTATTTCTGTAAAAAATATCGGCATATCCTGCCAATGAAACTACACCTTCCTGGATGCGCGCACCACCTGAATCGTTAAGACCAATAACCGGACAACCATTCTGCATGGCAAGATCCATGATCTTACAAATTTTCTCAGCATGGGTTTCAGAAAGTGAACCACCGAAAACAGTAAAATCCTGTGCAAACACATACACCTGTCTGCCATCCACTGTTCCATATCCCGTTACCACACCATCACCTAAATATTTTTCTTTATCCAATCCAAAATCAACTGCACGGTGCGAAACCAATGCGCCGATTTCTTCGAAAGAACCCTCATCGAGCAAAAAATGAATGCGCTCGCGGGCGGTTAATTTTCCTTTTTTATGCTGTGCATCAATACGCGCTTGTCCACCCCCCAATTGAGCTTCGGCTAACTTAGCGTTTAACAAATCGATCTTCTCTTGCATGATGTAAAATTAGGCTTTAAAAATAGCGAGGATTTAGCACTTACAAAGCGAAAAAAGCAAAAAAAGACCGAAAAAGAGCAAAATCGGAAATACATATAAAGCACTATTATTCAATAATTTAAATGCCAATACGCTTGAATTATTTAGCCCGTGCATAACATTTGGAACGCTTTTTGCGTTTTCATTCTCAGAAAAACACACGATTATGAAACGCTCAGTCCTTTTACTCGCCTTTGCTTTTACTGCTTATGCTGCAGGAGCTAATACGCAGGATCAAAACAACGAGGGTAGTTTTAGAAAAATAAATAACGTCTCCTTTAAACCAGGCGAAGAATTACGTTACCGTATGCACTACGGATTTGTAGATGCAGGAGAAGCCACCTTAAAGGTGAAGGATTGCGACCGCAAAATGAACGGAAGAAAAATGCTTCACGTTGAGGGAGTGGGTAACACCATTTCTGCATTCGACTGGTTCTTTAAAGTGCGCGACCGCTATGAGTCGTACATCGATGCAGAAGGTGTGTTCCCCTGGTTGTTCATACGCCGTGTAAATGAAGGCGGATATGTCATTAATCAGGATTATACCTTTTTACAACACAAGAAAAAAGTGGATAACGGCGAAGGAAAAACCTTTGAAACACCGGAAATGGTTCAGGATATGATCTCCGCTTTTTATTACGCCCGAACACTCGATTTTCAGAATGCAAAAAAGGGTGATGAATTTACCATTCCCATGTTTTACGACAATACCAACTTCCCTTTAAAAATTAAATTCGTGGGCAGAGAAACCATCAATGTACGAATGGGAAAATTCAGATGTCTGAAATTTGCTCCCGTGGTGGAAAAAGGACGCGTATTTAAATCGGAAGAAGATTTGGCGGTTTGGGTGACCGACGATAACAATAAAATTCCACTATTAGCAAAAGCGAAAATCCTTGTGGGATCCATTAAAATGGAAGTGGTGGAATACAAAAATCTGGCATCGCCTATTTCTAAAGTGACAAAATAATTTTCTCTCCATCAACTGAAAGCGAAATCAATACGGTTTCGCTTTTTTTATTCGCAAATAATTGTCCACAACCCGCTCTTGATAATTCAAACCAATTCAAGCCTTCGATTTTTCTATTTTCGTAAGCAAGATCATTTGGAAATTATGGGTATAAAATCAGGAATAGCATCAATTGTAACTTTTATTGTTTTAACGAGCATCTTCCACACCTCGTGTTCCGAAAATCAGCAAGAAAGCATTCCCGAAAAAGATACCCTTCCAAAATACGAACCCCGCATCGAATACGGATTCCTTTTAGATACCTTTAATGTGGTGCAGGATAAAATTAAAAGCGGAATGACCCTTTCGCATTTGTTTAGTCCCTATGGAATCTCTCAGCAAAAAATTAATGTTGCCGATCAATTAGGAAGAGACAGCGCAGGCTTGAAATTTATCACCGAAGGAAATAAATACACTGTATTGCGAAATAAAAAAGATTCTTCGAAAACCTATTATTGCATTTATGAAAAAAACCGGGTAGAATATATCATTTTCGACTTCCGCGATTCGGTGAATGTTACATTGGTAAAACGTCCTGTTACCATTACACAAAAAGAAATCGGAGGAGAAATTGCCAAAAACTCGAACCTGGTTTTTACTATAAAAGATCAATTAGGCGATGATGCCGTTGCGGGGGAACTTGCAGAAAGTATTGCACAGATTTTTGCATGGACCATCGACTTCTTTAAACTTTATCCCGGAGATAAATTCAAAGTAATTTATGAGGAAAAACAAGTGGAAGGAGAACCCTATGGCATTGAAGAAATAAAAGCCGTGTATTTCTTTAACATCTCTGCCGAATATTACGCCTTCCGTTATACGCAAAATGGCGAAGTCGGATATTGGGATCAAAACGGAAAAGGGATGAAACGCCCTTTCCTAAAAGCGCCGCTTAAATTTTCAAGAATGACATCCGGATATACCATGCGTCGTTTTCACCCGGTGCAGAAAATATACAAAGCACATCTTGGTACGGATTATGCAGCACCTACTGGAACACCCATTATGGCAACGGCCGACGGAACAGTGGAATCGGCAGGATATACATCAGGGAATGGAAATTTTGTGAAGTTATACCACAACAAAACATACCAGACCGCCTACCTGCATATGAGTAAAATTGAAGGTGGAATGCACAAAGGAATAAAAGTGAAACAAGGACAAATAATCGGTTATGTAGGATCCACCGGATTAGCAACGGGTCCGCATGTATGTTACCGCTTTTGGAAAAACGGACAACAAGTTGATCCGCGTGCTGAAAAATTTCAGGCAACAGAACCGATTAAAGAAACCGAACTTGCTGCTTTCAAAGAACACATTAATCCTTTATTGCAAAAATTAGATTCCATTAAAATTACTCCGGCAAAAGAAGTTGCTCCCGAACCTGAAAACGATAGTCTGCAATGAGAAAACTAATTCCATATCTGTTTCTCTTATGGAGTACAATTGCCTCGGCGCAAAGTCCCTGTTCTGTGCTTGAAAACTACATTCCAACCGGAGATGAACCGGAAGTAATTATCAAAGTAAAACTTCACATCGTTCAATACGCAGAAAATGATCCGCGCAACTATACCATCAAAGACACTTCCTTATTGCGGGAACAGATAAATCTGATTAATTCATTTTACACTGCACTCGATGCTCCAACACTTTTACCACCCGCTGAAGTAGATCACCTAAGAAATGCACACATTCGTTTTAAAATTATTGGTTTTAAATTCCATGTTAATCCCGATTTGTGGGACCGCATAGCTTATGAACCATTGTACAATAAACAATTTCCAATTGCGATCGATTCTCAACTCAACACTAAAAACACATTTTACATTAAAGGTCAACACGGATTTCGCTTTAGAAGAAACACGGATGTTTTACTCATTGATGCGAACAAAAAAAGTTTTCAGTCTAAAATCGACACCGCCTATTTCGATAAAAGCGTAAAAAAAACAGTGATTAAAACAGTGAGCTCCTGCGCAGCGGATTTTCAACCGGCAGAGCTAACCTATTTCGCTGAAAACAATCGCAATTGCAGCGATGATTTATTTAAGCAGTTAACCCATAGCGATAGCTCATGTCTCCATATTTTTTACACCGGATCCAGCATGAAAGAGTCGGCATTCGGTTGTGGTCCCTCCCCTTTTTATCTGAATGTATCCAACTACCTGAAAGGTGGCGACTGGGCCAATGCGCAATTATCGGCGCATGAATTGGGACATTGCCTGGGATTATCCCATACCGATCGACCGCAATTCGATGATCTTCCTAAAAAAGATAAATTCGGCTTTATCGATTGTGATAGTGTTGAAGTATCCAACAACATTATGGGATATAATAAATGCAGGAGATATTTATCGCCCAAACAAATTGCATTTATCCATCAGGAATATTCGCTTAAACCATACCGTATCCGTACAACCGTGTATTGTGATTATGATCCGCAATACAATTTTGAAATCCGTAAAAACACCACATGGAACCGGGCTATGGTGATTGGTGGAGATTTAATCATCCGCAAAGGAAAAACCTTAACCGTAAATTGCATGGTTTCCTTACCGGATGGCGCAAACATTATTCTGGAAGAAGGATCGCAGCTGATTGTAAATGGAAATGTAATTACCAATAATTGCGGATCCACCTGGGATGGAATTTTATTTTGCTCGAAGTATACCGGAGACAAAACAAAAATGACTCCTCCCAAAAAGACAAAGGGAGAAGTCAAATTACAAAACGGGGGACGACTAGAGCGTGTAAAAAATAATCCCTGAATTATTCAAGCATCCATTCCACACCCTCTTTGGTGTCTTTAATTACAATTCCTGCTTCTTTCAGTTTATCGCGAATAGCATCACTTGCTGCCCAATCTTTATTTTCACGTGCTTTTTTCCGCATTTCAATAATCATTTGCATAACGGCATCTAAAGCAGCGTTATTTCCGCCAGATTTTACCTCAGAACGAAATCCTAAAATATCCGTTACCATCGATTTGAAAAATGCGATGAATTCTTCAAGATCCTTCGCTGTTAATCCCGCTTTATTTTCGAGCATGAGGTTAATTTGTTTCACTCCTTCAAATAAAATCGCAATTAAAATCGGCGTATTAAAATCGTCGTTCATTGCCGCATAACATTCTTTCTTAAAATCGGCAACACTGAATGTAGAAGATGTAGCAGGATTTATTTTTTGCAATGCATCCACGGCAATCATAAAGCGCTTAAACCCTTTTTCTGCAGCCTTTAATGCTTCATTCGAAAAATCGAGCGTAGAAGCATAATGCGATTGCATCATAAAAAAGCGAACGGTCATTTCCGAATATCCTTGTTCAAGAACGGGATGTGTTCCATGAATCAATTCATGCGGTAAAAACGAATTGCCTTTCGACTTACTCATTTTTTCTCCGTTAACAGTAAGCATATTTCCATGCAGCCAATAGCGAACAGGACCATGTCCCACGCATGCGGTATTCTGCGCAATTTCCGATTCGTGATGCGGAAACTTTAAATCCATTCCACCACCGTGAATATCGAATTCTTCGCCCAGGTATTTAGTGCTCATGGCAGAACATTCTAAATGCCATCCCGGAAAACCATCACCCCAGGGTGAAGGCCAGCGCATAATATGTTCTGGTGATGCTTTTTTCCATAATGCAAAATCTGCAAAAAAGCGTTTTTCGTCCTGACCATCCAAATCCCGCGTATTTTCAAAAAGCTCCTCTACATTTCGGCCACTCAATTCACCATACTTATGTTTTTGCATATAAGCACGCACATCAAAATAAACCGAACCATCCACTTCATAGGCAAAACCATTATCAAGAATTTGTTTTACCATTTCTATTTGCTCAATGATATGCCCGGTAGCGGTAGGCTCTATGCTTGGTGGCAGACAGTTAAATTGTAGCAATACATCATGAAAATTATTTGTGTATTTCTGCACGATTTCCATTGGTTCTAACTGCTCCAATTTCGCTTGCGTTCCTATACGATCTACCCCTTCATCAAACTCGGTAGTGATATGTCCCACATCCGTGATGTTGCGTACATAACGGACTTTATACCCCAGGTGATGCAAATAACGAAACACCATATCGAAGGTGATAAAGGTTCTGAGATTACCAAGATGCATGTAATTGTAAACGGTGGGACCGCAGACGTACATGCCTACAAATGGACTTTTAATCGGAACAAATTGTTCCTTTTTGCGGGTAAGGTTATTGTATACAAATAGCGGATGTTCCATGATGTAAAGTTAATTCAAAAATTTTCCGCTCTGCGAAAGAATGATCTGTTAAGCAAAAAAAAAGCCCCGAAGTCTCGGGGCTTTCTATTTTTTTAGAAGGATTAGTCAATCTGACCGTCACCAACATATTTTCCGTTTTTGTACATCTCGATTTTAAGAAGGAGACCATTTTTGTCGTATTTGTACCATTTACCATTGTACAATTTACCGCCTTTAAATTCTCCGTCCTGCACCAAGCGCTTCTGGTCGTCGTAAAGTTTGTTATAACCATCCTTCACTTTCACATCTGCTTCATTGGCTTTCAGATTTGGATCTGTTGAAGCAACTTTATCAGGTATTCCATCATCCAGTGTTACCGGAGGATTTACCATTTTAAATTCTTTTTCAGTTCCTGCATTTACTTTTCCGCCGGCAAATGTTTTCTTTTCTTTTACATCACCATTGGGATAGTAGCGTGTCATTTCTCCTTCTTCAACTCCATTATTAGAAGTAAACTCTAATTCTTTTTTTCCGTTGGAATAGTAGTAAACAACTTTACCTGCAGTTTTTCCAGCTTCATTAAAGGTTTTTTCCTGAGCTACTTGTCCATTGGGATAATAACGTTTAAAGCCCCCGGTATTGGCATTGTTTTTCCAATTTCCTTCTTCTTCAACTTTTCCGTTATCGTAATAGGTAACGTATTTTCCGTTTGGACGATTGTTTTTGTACTCCACTTCACTTTTGGTGTTTCCATTGGAGTAATAGGTTTTCCACATTCCAACTTTCTTGTTGTCTTTGTAGTCACCTTCCTCAACAGGTTGTTCAGGTTTGAACCCCGGAGTAGCTTTCATGGATGCAGTAATCACCCAGTGACCCTGACGCCAGCCATTGGCATCGGTTTGGTTTATTTGTCCTTGACCGGCAGCTTGTACATTTACCGTGCTTACCAGTAAAAACAGCATACCCAAAAAAGGTAGTATAAGTTTCCTCATATCAAATCCCATTTTTATCCTCGCTTCAATTTACATCTTTTAATGCCTCGTCGACCTGATTTTCGCCCATCGGAGATGAATTGTCGACCAACGCTGGCTTCAATAAGACGTTATCATTTGGTTTCGGTTGTTTAAAGATAGTTACGAATTTAACATTTTCAAAGTTTCCAAAGTTTCGGGATGTTTGTTAACATCGTTTCAACCATTCTATTCAAATCATATGCCGCTTTCCAGCCCCAATCCTTTTGCGCCACCTCATCATTAATACTTTTCGGCCAGGAATCGGCAATGGCCTGACGAAAATCTGGTTTGTAAGAGATTGAAAAAGAAGGGATATGCTGACGAATAGCGGCTGAAATATCTTCCGGTGTAAAGCTGATTCCCCCCAAATTATAACTCGACCAAACTGTCAATTTCTCCGTCGGAGCCTGCATTAATTCAATGGTGGCCCGGATGGCATCTTCCATGTACATCATCGGCAACGCCGTTTCGGGGCCCAAAAAGCATTCATAAGAACCCGATTTTAAGGCCTGATGAAAAATATCTACCGCGTAATCGGTTGTTCCACCGCCAGGAAGTGCTTTATAGCCAATTAAACCGGGGTAACGAATGCCACGCACATCTACACCAAACTTATTGTGATAGTATTCGCACCAGCGTTCACCGGCTTGCTTACTGATTCCGTATACCGTAGAGGGTTCCATTACGGTGTACTGAGGAGTCATCACCCGAGGGGTGGTGGGACCAAAAACGGCGATAGAACTCGGCCAGTAAATTTTTTGAATCAAGCCTTCCTTCGCCATTTCCAACACCGAAAACAGACTTTCCATATTGAGTTTCCAGGCAAAAGCAGGATTTTTTTCGGCGGTGGCCGAAAGTAGAGCAGCTAAAAGATAGACCTGGGTAACCTGGTGCTTTTTCACGATTTCGAGCAGGCGATCCTTATTCAAAACATCAAGCTGTTCATAGGGAGAATCGCTTTTATCGTCCTCTTTCAGATCAGAAGAAATCACCTGATCCTGACCATAAATTCTTCTCAACTCCTCCACCAATTCGGTTCCGATTTGTCCACGAGAACCGATAACCAAAATTTTTTCCTTTTTCATTGCTAGTGCATTGAGCGGTAAAAATAGGATTATTTCGATATGGGAAAACAGGAAAAATGAAATGCCCTAAAGATTAAAAGCAGGTTTTGCACCCTGTGATGAATTCCTTAATTTTGCACTTCACCATATTCATGCAAAATATGGCATTACTGCACAATAAATATGACAAGGCGACCCTGAAAAAACGCCTTGAGGCTGAGCCTTTTCATCGCCATACCATTTCGTTTTACCGGTATGTGATTATTAGCGACCCCCATCTGCTGCGCGATGAGCTCTATGCGGAATGGAGCAAACTGGGCGTATTAGGAAGAATATATGTGGCCAAAGAAGGAATTAATGCCCAAATGAGTGTTCCCTATCCGAACATGGAACAATTCACCGAAAAATTATATGCCCGAAAAGGATTTGAAAACATTCCCTTTAAGCATGCGGTGGATGGCGACGGAGAAGGTTTTTTGAAGCTTACTATTAAAGTAAGAAACAAAATTGTGGCCGACGGATTAGACGATAACAGTTTCGATGTTACCAATGTAGGAAAACACCTCAGTGCAAAAGAATTCAATGAAGCACTGGAACTCCCCGATACCATTGTGGTAGATATGCGGAATCAATATGAAAGTGAAGTTGGAAAATTTGTAGGAGCAATAACCCCTGATGCAGATACGTTTAAAGAAGAGCTCCCCATGGTATTGGAGCAATTAAAAGGACAGGAAAACAAAAAAGTACTGCTCTATTGCACCGGTGGCGTTCGCTGCGAAAAAGCCAGTGCGTTTTTAAAGCACCACGGTTTTAACGATGTTAACCAATTACACGGAGGAATTATTGACTATGTACGGCAGATAAAAACTGAAAATTTGCCTTCTAAATTCATTGGCAAAAACTTCGTTTTCGATAACCGCTTGGGGGAAAGAATTACCTCCGATATCATTGCGCAATGTCACCAATGTGGTGCCCCCTGCGACGACCACACCAATTGCGCCAACGATGCTTGTCACCTTTTATTTATTCAATGTCCCTCCTGCAAAGAAAAATATGAAGGATGTTGTACTCCGGGTTGTATGGAAGTATTGCATTTACCCGAAGCAGAACAGGAAAAGATCAGAAAGGAAATGGGGAAACACGATTCGCTGAGCATGTATAAAAGCAGAATCCGTCCCGATCTAAAAGCCTTGCTTGCAGCAGGAAAAACCAGCTGGAGAGAGAAGCTCTGACACTTGCGCAAGGTCCATCTTTTTCGTAGTTTTGTAAAACCATGACCGGAAGATATACCTCTTCTCGATTTAACATTACGGATTTAAAGCAGGTTACCAAACGCAATCCGGAATGATTTTGCTATCCTGAATTATCAGGCGGATAGCTCTTATCCAATTTTTTTCATTATTTTTTGATCATCCAAAAACAGGAACAATATGCCCATATACCACAAACTGGGGAAGTTCCCCCAAAAACGTCATACCGTTTTCCAGCAAGAAAACAAGCGACATTATTACGAACAACTTTTCGGAACGGAAGGCTTCAGTGGAATGTCGTCTCTTCTCTACCATGTGCATCGTCCCACACAGGTAAAAGAAGTGCTGAAATCATACGATGTAAGTCCGAAAATTGCCATCGATAAAAACATCAAATCATTATTGCTGAAAGGATTTGAACTTGCTCCTGAAAACGACTATCTGCAAAGCCGGAAAACAGTTTTAATGAATAGCGACTGTTCCATTATTCTTGCAGCTCCGAAGCAATCGCAACGTGAATATTTCTACAAAAATGCCGATGCCGATGAAATGATTTTCATTCACAAAGGGAGTGGAAAATTGCGCACTATGATGGGGAATATTCAATTTGAATATGGCGACTACCTGATTGTGCCACGGGGAATGATTTACCAGATGGAATTTGATACCGAAGACAATCGTTTGTTTATTGTAGAATCGTTCCATCCTTTTTATACACCGAAACGATATAAAAATTCGCACGGTCAGTTATTGGAACATTCTCCCTTCTGCGAACGCGATTTTAAACTTCCTACCGAGTTGGAAACAAACGATGAAAAGGGTGATTTTCTGATTAAAATAAAAAAGGAAGGCATGATGCATGAAGTTGTTTATGCAACTCATCCTTTTGACGTAATTGGTTGGGATGGATACAATTTCCCCTGGGGATTTTCCATTCACAATTTTGAACCCATCACCGGAAGAGTGCATCAGCCACCACCGGTACATCAAACCTTTGAAACAAATGCCTTCGTAGTGTGTTCGTTTTGTCCGCGACTTTACGATTACCACCCACAAGCAATTCCTGCTCCTTACAACCACAGCAACATCGATAGTGATGAAGTGCTGTATTATGTAGATGGTGATTTTATGAGCAGAAATAATATTAAGCAGGGACATATTACACTGCATCCAAAGGGCATTCCGCATGGACCTGCACCGGGAGCGATGGAGCGTTCCATCGGACAAAAAGAAACCCAGGAACTTGCCGTGATGGTGGACACCTTCCGTCCGCTAATGGTAACCGAAGAAGCCATGCGCTTAGATGATGGTCAATATTACAAAAGCTGGGTAGAATAATTTTTTAATGTTAAACTGAACAATACAAAATACAATGGCTAAAGAAGTAAAAAGTGTAGAATACGGTTTGGAAAAAATATTTGAAGGAGCTCAGGATTTCCTTCCTTTATTAGGAACCGACTATGTAGAATTTTATGTGGGAAATGCCAAACAGGCAGCGCATTATTATAAAACGGCATTTGGGTTTCAGTCCTACGCCTACTCCGGCTTAGAAACCGGAAACAGAGAAAGTGTTTCTTATGTTTTAAAGCAAGATAAAATCCGCTTAGTGCTCACTACGGCATTACATTCCAATTCACCCATTGGTGAGCATGTAAAAAAACATGGGGATGGTGTTAAAGTAATTGCGCTTTGGGTAGAGGATGCGCGCAAATCGTGGGAAGAAACTACGAAACGTGGTGCTAAATCATTTATGGAGCCAACCGTAGAAAAAGATGCCCATGGTGAAGTAGTGCGCAGTGGTATTTACACCTATGGTGAAACCGTTCACATTTTTGTTGAGCGCAAAAATTATAAAGGTTTGTTTTTACCCGGATTCATGGAATGGAAAAGCGATTACAATCCAAGTCCCGTAGGATTAAAATTCATCGACCACATGGTTGGTAATGTAGGATGGAATCAGATGAACACCTGGGTAAAATGGTATGAAGATGTAATGGGTTTTGTAAATTTCTTATCGTTCGACGACAAGCAAATTCATACTGAATACTCTGCTTTAATGAGTAAAGTAATGAGTAACGGAAATGGAAGAATAAAATTCCCCATTAACGAACCTGCAGAAGGCAAAAAGAAATCGCAAATTGAAGAGTACCTCGATTTTTATGAAGATTCCGGCGTACAGCACATTGCTGTCGCTACTGATGATATCATAAAAACCGTAAGCGAATTAAAAGCCCGTGGCGTAGAATTTTTACCTCCTCCACCCCAGGCCTATTACGATGAAATTCCAGCCCGTTTAGGAGTTCACCGCGATATGATGAAGGAAGACATCAAAGAATTACAAAAACTCTCCATTCTGGTTGATGCAGACGAAGAAGGTTACCTCCTTCAAATCTTCACCAAACCGGTAGAGGATCGTCCAACCCTGTTTTTTGAAATCATTCAACGCATGGGTGCAAAAGGATTTGGTGCAGGGAATTTTAAAGCCCTGTTTGAGAGTATCGAACGCGAACAAGCACTTAGAGGGACGCTCTAATTCGGTTTAACCGCAAGAAAAGCCCCGAAGCATCGGGGCTTTTTTTATGGCTTTATCAACATGTAATTGCTTTATTCCCGAAATAAGGCAGATAAATTGTAATTTGGTATTTGCAATGAAAAAACGAATCCTCACCTCACTGATGCTCGCTTGTATGAGCCTTGAATTACTGGCACAAACCAGTGTTTCGGACAGCACCGTTGTTAAGGCCGAAGATGTTGCTTCCAATCCCGCACCGGCTGAGGGAGGGGGACATAAAATGCTCTATTTTGCCATTGCCGTAGTAGTGGTTGGGGCATTGGTTATGATTAGAGAAAACAAAAAAAACAAATCGACAGATCATGAATAAAATCATTTTCTCAGGACTATTTTATTTCTTTTTTGGTGCATTACTTATTTCCTGCGGAGGAGAAAGTAAAAATGAAGAAATCAAAAAAGATACAGTTGCCAACCATACTGAAAAGTACAATCCCGCAAAAGGAATGAGTGAGGGGATGAATATTACTTATTATCCCAATGGACAATTAAAAATGAAAGGGGAAGTGCTGCAGGGAAAACGTCACGGTATCTGGACCACCTGGTATGAAAACGGAATGAAGTGGAGTGAAAACGAATACAACCTTGGAGCCTTGGATGGTAAAACCGTGAGTTACTACAAAAACGGTCAGGTGCATTACATCGGATATTACCGTGGCGATAAAAAGAATGGAAAATGGACCTTCTTCGACGAACAAGGAACCATGACCAAGGAAGAGGAGTTTAAATAAATGATTCCAAAGGAGACAGTTGAATTAATAACGGAAACCGCTCGCATTGATGAAGTGGTTGGCGACTATGTATCCTTAAAAAAAAGAGGTGCTAACCTGATGGGGCTTTGTCCCTTTCACAATGAAAAAACGCCTTCGTTTACTGTTTCTCCTGCAAAAGGAATTTACAAATGCTTTGGTTGCGGTAAAGCCGGCAATTCGGTCAACTTTATTATGGAGCAGGAACATGTTTCCTATCCGGATGCTTTGCGTCACTTAGCCAGAAAGTACAACATCACCATTGAGGAAGAACAACGAAGTGTAGAGGAAATACAACAGGAAAGTGAAAAAGAAGCTTTATATGTAGTTTCACAATACGCGCAAAAACACTTCACACATAATTTGATGGAAACCGAAGAGGGTCGGTCCATCGGTTTATCTTATTTTAAAGAAAGAGGTTTTTCCTTACCCACCATTGAAAAATTCCAACTGGGATTTGCCATTGATTCGTATGAAGATTTATTGGTGCATGCAAAAGAAAATGGTTATAGCATCGATTTATTGGAAAAATGCGGTTTAATAAAAACGCGCGACGATGGAAAACAATTTGATTTCTTCAGAGGAAGAGTCATTTTCCCCATTCATAATGTAACCGGTAAAGTAATTGCATTTGGCGCCCGTACATTAAAAAGCGATAAGAAGGAACCGAAATATTTAAATTCTCCCGAAACTGAAATCTATGTAAAGAGCAATATTCTCTATGGAATATCCTTTGCAAAGCGAGCCATCATATCGAATGATAATTGCTTTTTGGTGGAAGGTTATACGGACGTGATTTCACTTTCGCAAACCGGGATTGAAAATGTGGTGGCTTCAAGTGGTACATCTTTAACCACGGGACAAATCCGACTGATAAAACGCTATACGCAAAACATCACCATTCTTTACGATGGAGACAGTGCCGGTATTAAGGCATCGTTCCGTGGAATTGATATGATTCTGGAAGAAGGAATGAATGTACGTGTACTTTTATTCCCCGATGGAGAGGATCCGGATTCATATGCCAGAAATCACTCCACCGAAGAAGTTCACCAATTCATCCGTGAGCATTCTGAAGATTTTATCCTTTTTAAAACAAAAATTCTACAACAGGAAGCCGACCAGGATCCTGTAAAAAAAGCAGCATTAATCCGCGATTTAATTGCAAGTATTGCATTGGTTCCCGATGCCATTACCCGTTCGGTTTACATTAAAGAATGCAGCAAGCTGTTTGAAATTGCTGAACAAACGCTCATCAATGAGCTGAACAAATTTCGTCGCACAAAATCTGCCAAAGAAAGCGGCGCAGATTTGCCCTATACGGAAATACCGGAGAAGAAACAGGAAGTCACCCGTGAGGAAGAAAGCGTTAATGAATTATTGCCCCAGGAAAAAGATTTAGTCCGCATCCTGCTCAATTATGGCGAACGCGATCTGGAATATGAGATAACCGTTACCGAAGAAGAGATTGGTCCCGACGGAAAACAAAAAATACATAAGGAGATTTTGCAGACAACGGTGGCGGAATTTATTGTTCACCAATTACTGAGCGACGGACTCGAATTTGAGCAAAGCGAATTTGCAGCGATACTAGGCGACTATGCGCTTGCGCTGGAAGGCGGATTAATTTTAAAACAAAATCACTTTTTACAACAGGCAGAAGAAATCGGTAAAACGGCAGTTGATCTGGTTGTAACCCCTTATTCGCTCAGTGCAAAATGGCGCGACAAGCACATGATTTTTACAAAGCTGGAAGAGGAAAAATTATCCTACATGGTAAAAAATGCCGTGTACTCCTATAAATTAAAAAAAGTAATGCAGTTTATTCAGAACATTCAGAAAAAACTGAAAAACGACATTACAGAAGAGGAAGTCAATCAATTACTCGAAGATCAGATGGCTTTATTTGAGGTAAAGAAAAAACTATCTGAGGAATTGGGAAGAGTCATTATCCGCTAATGCTAAGTTATCCCATCATAACATTCAGTTCTGATTTTAGTATTACTATACTAAATGTCATTTTATTTCTATTGTTATGGATATTATCCCGACTGGGAAGAAAACATGCGAAAGATTTAGTGCGTCCCTTTTTTAAAAAGGAAAAAATAAAAGTGGGCGACCGTGAACTGGCCACCATCACGCTGGTGAAACAATTCATTAATATTCTCGCCATTGTTTTAGCCATTGAAAGTTTATCGGTCAATAATAAAAATGTCGGCTTTACCGAGTTATTGGAATTCGATTTGATTCGTATTGACAAATTCCACATTTCGATTTACAATATTTTATTGGTAGCCATTTTTGTGATTAGTGCGCGAATTTTAACCTCCACCATTCGTATTTGGGTATTGCGAAGCGTAAAAGAAGAACGTGAATCGCAGAACAAAGCACATACGATGATTCGTTTGCTGCAATATTTCATTTATACGCTGTTTATTGTTCTGGCCATTCAGAGTTTTGGAATCGACATTACCATTCTGATTGCATCGTCTGCTGCTTTATTTGTTGGATTGGGATTAGGTCTGCAAAAAATATTCGCCGATATCATTTCCGGCTTTATTTTATTGTTTGAAGGAAGTATTAAAATTGGTGACGTAGTAGAAGTTGACAAAATGATGGCCAAAGTGATTGAAATCAACATCCGCACTTCCACTGTAAGAACCCGCGATGGAAATTACCTGATAATTCCCAATTCGAAACTAACCTCCGAAAACCTGAACAACTGGTCCTACAACCAAAAATCCACCCGTTACTTTATTCAAATCTCCACAAAAAATGAAACTGATCCGGAACTAATCCGATCGCTATTATACCAATGTGCATTGCAACATCATTTAATCGATAAGAAAAAACCGATCCAGGTATTTCTCGAAGATTTTGGCGATAGCAGCATTAAATTTCAATTGAGTTACTGGACCTCTCACGCCTGGGAAGTACAGCGCATACAAAGTGATCTTCGTTTTTTAATCGACAAATCACTACGCGCAGAAGGAATTCATCCGGTGGCTTCGAATAAGAAAGGAGATGAGCAATGAGGTGGATGAATACTTTACTATTAGCATTATGCTCCCTCTTTGCGTTGGCACAAACAGGAGAAATTGAAAAGCTGGAAAAGAAATTAAAAGCGGCCAAAACAGAAAAAGAGAAATTAGAAATCAGCGTTACGCTTTCTAAAACCTGGCTGATGGTTGATTTCGACAAAGGAAAAAAAATGGCCGAGACCGGTTATCAGACTGCCATAAAAATTAAAAACAAAGATTTAGAAGGTCAGTTTTTAAATGTCCTGGCCATAGTAGAAATGTATTCGGGAAATACCGATTCTGCGTTTGTTCTTTTTAGAAAAGGGATTTCGACTTCCCGCATTGCAAAAAACAAATTAACCGAAGAAAAGATTTATGCCAACATGGGTAGTCTTTTCGAATTTATAGGAGAATACGATAGCGCATTTTATTATTTCGACCGATCATTAAAAATGTCGATCGCCCGAAAGGATACGGTTTACATTGCAGACACCTATAATAGCATTGGATTATCCTATTCCAATATTGGACAATTCGATTCTTCCTACACCTACCTTCAGCGATCCTATCAGTTGTACCAGTTGATCGGGAAAAAAGAAGGAATGGCAGATGCAACTTTTAATATTGCCAACATCTATTTTTACCAGAACAAATTCAATAAATCACTCGACCTGTTTATTGAGGCTCGCGATATTTACGACAGCTTACATGTAGAAAATAAAGCTTCGCAAGCAAGGATGAACATTGCACAAATCATGTTCAATTCCAAAAAGTATGAAGATGCACGAAGAGAACTTTATGTCATTCTTCCTGTTTTTAAACGCTCCGAAAACAACCATGATCTGGGGAATGTCCATTTCATTCTTGCCAACACGTTCGAAGAAGAACAACAATACGATAGTGCCAGCTTCCATTATCAGAAAGCACAGGAAGCTTTCCGGAAAGCAGAAGATAAAAACGGATTGGGATCGGCATTATCCTCCATGGGTATTATGCTCTTGCACCAGGGGAAAACGGATGAAGCAATTGTGTTTTTTAAGGACGCATTAAAAAATAAAATTCAGGCGCAGGACCCCGAAGGAATGGGAGCAATACATAATGGATTATCCGAAGCCTACCAACGCAAAAAACAATTTGATTTAGCCTTGTATCATTGTTTGGAAGGAATAGGATACCTGGAAAAAACGGGAGCAAAAGGCGGACTATCTCAAATGTATCTCCGGGCGGCGGATTTGAGTCAGGAACAAGGAAATTTTGCGAATGCTTACGGTTATATCCGGAAACATTTAAGTCTTAGAGATTCACTGGAAAGTGAAGAAGACCGAAATGCATTAGCAAAACTGGAAGCGCAATACAACACCAAAGAAGAAAAAAATAAAAACGAATTATTGCGTCAACAAAATCTCGCTAAGGATGCAGAAATAAAACTGAAAGATGAAGAGGAACATAAAAAGAACATTCTTCTTTATGGTGCATTAACCATTGTTTTGTTATTTGTTGTGTTACTCAGCATTATTATCCGCGCCAACCGGCAGCGAAAACGAGCGAATGAAATTCTGGCCATTCGCAACGAAGAAATTATACGTCAAAACACCAACATCCTGCTTCAAAAAGATATTATTGAAGAAAAACAAAAAGAAATTACCGATTCCATCAATTATGCAAAACGAATTCAGTTTACGCTTTTAGCACATGATGCATTGATGAAGGAGCACTTGCCTGAACATTTTGTTTTATTTCTGCCTAAGGACATTGTATCGGGTGATTTTTACTGGGCAACACATACTGAAAATGGAAAATTCTTTATGGCCGTTTGCGACAGTACCGGACATGGCGTTCCCGGAGCTTTTATGTCGCTGCTTAATATCTCATTTCTCAATGAGGCCATCAATGAAAAACACATCCACGATCCCGGTAAAATACTGGATCATGCAAGAGCTAATCTGATTGAACATATTTCACAACAGGGACAAAAAGATGGAATGGATGGCGTTGTTTTTTGTTGGGATAAAAAGAACCTGATCTATTCCGCCGCACACAATAATCCAATAATCGTGCGACAGGGAGAAATTATTGAACTAGCCGCAGATAAAATGCCGGTTGGAATGGGCGAACGCGAAGATCCGTTTAGCACTCATTCACCCGAATTGAAAAAGGGCGACATGATTTATTTCTTTACCGATGGATTTGCCGATCAGTTTGGTGGACCAAAAGGGAAAAAGTTCAAATACTCCAATTTCTATCAGTTACTCGCTTCCAATGCAGAACTCTCCTGCACCGAACAAAGCCAAAAACTGGAGCATGAATTTAAGTCCTGGAAAGGTGACCTGGAACAAATTGATGATGTTTGTGTACTCGGAATGAGAATATAATCATCTGATTTTCAATATGTAAAAATTATTTTGCTCTTCGCTGTAACAAGTGACTCACTTGTTCGTCCTACCTTTAACGTTGCAAAATGACTACTTCGGAATACAATAAAAGTGTAGATCAGTTTTCGGACAATCTCTATCGCTTCGCCCTCAAGAATCTGAGAGATGATGATAAGGCGAAAGATATTGTTCAGGAAACGTTTATGCGCTTGTGGACGAAAGTAGAAGATGTTTCTTTTGAAAAGGTAAAGTCCTATCTCTTCACAAGCTGTTACCATGCGATCGTGGATTTAAGTCGCCGCGAAAAAAAGCAAGGTGAATACAATGAGACCACCGTTAGGAGAATGGGTCACAATGAACAGTATTCCGATCTAAAAGAAATATTAAATGAAGCCTTAACCCGATTACCGGAAATTCAGCGTTCGGTAATTATGCTTCGCGATTATGAAGGATACAGTTATGAGGAGATTGGTGAGATTACCGGATTAAATGAATCGCAGGTAAAAGTTTACATCTTCAGAGCAAGAAAATTTTTAAAGGATTACATCGGATCCATGGAAAGTGTGATATAAATGGAAATCAACAGAAACAATTACGAAGCTTGGTTCCTCGATTATATAGAGGGAAATCTTTCTACGGAAAGAGAAGCAATGCTTTTGTTGTTTCTGGAGCATAATCCGGATTTAAAACAGGAACTCGAAGGCTTTGAAATGATTTCACTGAGCGATGATCAACCTTCATTTGAATTAAAAGATACCCTGAAAAAAACCGATGAAAAAACACTGGAACGTTTTGAATCTTTAAGCATCGGCTCCCTTGAAAATATAAATTCGGCTGAAGAAAGCGATGAGTTAAACCGCATGCTCAAAGAAATGCCGGCACTGGAAAAGGAACTTCTTCAATTTTATAAAACAAAAATCCAGGCTGAATCAGTTTCTCTTGATGAAAAAGAATTGTATTTAAAAAATACATCCTTATTTCAATCCGCCGCTTCCAATCGCGATTTATTAATTATTGGTTTTCTCGAGGGGTGGTTTACAGAATCGGAAAACAAAAAAATTGAAAAACACTGTAAAGAAAACACTGAGCTCGGTGCATTACTTAGTGCTTATTCCAAAACCAAACTATCGAAAGAAGAAGTAGTTTTTTCAGATAAAAATTCGCTGTATAAAAAAGAAGGAAAAATTGTTGTATTCCAGCGGTCCACCCTTTACAGAATTTTTGCCGCTGCTGCGGTGGTTACCTTAATCTTCACACTGTGGCCGAAGCAGGATGAATATAAAAATGAACTTTCTGCTCAAAAGAAAAACAACACCATTCCAGCGGAAGACAACAGAGACTCCCTCCCAATGAATACCACTGAATGGTCGACCGAAAACAATCAGTTTGCCGAAAGCAATAGTATTCGTTCTAAACAGAATCCGATCAATAAACAACAGCATGTTGCCGTTAATGAAAATCCGATTCAGGAAATTGCCAACGAAGACCGGAAAGAATTGAAGGATACAATTATTACTACACATTCACCACAGGAAAATGTTGCCCAACAAAATAATCCGAAAGACAGTGCTGCGGTAAACGTGCAACAAACAACCGAAGATCTGGCCCTCCAAAACAATGCGAATTCAAACGATGAGTTCATGAGTGTTGGAGAATACCTGAAGAAAAAAACGAATGAAAAATTATTCGGTAAAGAAGAGGTGAATAAAAACGATGTTCAACAAAGCATCAGCAATACCGCCTCTAAAATTACAGGAACCAATGTTGCCTTTGCTTCAAATGCGGGCGACGAATACAAAGAGACCTATTTCGAGATCGGAAAATTCTCTTTTCAGCGAAAAACAAAAAAATAATTTTTTGGCTGTAACATCTCAGGGACTTGTTCGTCCTACATTAAAACAAACGAAATCTCTTTTGAAACGATACGACGAGAAATCGTCACTAAAAAACGAACACCATGAAAACGAAAAACACATTTGCCACTTTAGTTATGAGCTGTCTGAGTGTGATGGCAATGGCACAGGAAGTACCAACTCCACCCGAACCGCC
>JAIBBF010000024.1 GCA_019694795.1 Flavobacteriales bacterium
AAGTAAAATTAAAAATCAAATTATCCGGTCCCGCAGCCCCGGCTCCACCTACCGAATTATCGCTCCAGTTTACAATGAAATCTGAAACATCTAATGCATTAGCCCGGTATCCAATGTATGCCCGGTCGTTATTGTCGGTGAAGGTGATACCTGTTCGCATCCAGTCGCGATAACCAAACTCCTGTACATTGTTTACATTATTAGTGTTTCCGTTTAAATGCAATAACGTAAATGCTCCCCGGTTAGCTGATAATAAAGTTCCGCCGTTAACATTTCCATTGTTTCCTAAAAGAAGAAAACCATCACGGACACCAGTAAAGGTGTTTACCGGATAGCTTACGGAACCATTCAGTCTTGTACGGGTGACTCCGAAAGTTTGGGTGAAAATTGGAGAATTAAAACCAGCGAGTGTTCCAAAGATGTTGTTTGGTGTGGTTGCTGTATTTCCACCTCGATACCATGCAGCAGATGCCTGGGCGTTAGTGTTATTTGCAGGCGGGATTCCTTGTGGTGCCTGTTGGGCATACGTTACAGGGGTTAATGCTAATGTACTAAAAAGTACTTTTACAATTTTATTTACCATAAGTAATAAGATTTACCTTACTACTTGAACAAAACCACTTTTTTTTATTTTTCCTCCGTTTTGATCAAATCCATCCAATCTGTAATAATATGTGCCTTCTGCAACCTTATCACCAGACATTGCTTTTCCATCCCATTTTGAGTTTGGGCCATTGGATTGCCACACAACATTTCCCCATCTGTTAAAAATAACAAGATCTAATTCAACAAATTTATAGATTGAAAAATCCATCACATCATTTATGTTATCTCCATTTGGACTAATAATGTTAATGTTGAAATCATCAAAGTCATATTCAATTTTGTACAGTTTTACACTGTCAACTAAATAATATGTATCCGTTACATAAAGAGAATCGCCAGTCATTGGATCAATTTCTGGCGGGATAAAAAATGCGCAGTCATTTGTAATAGTATCTCCAAACCATCCAATCGTTAAATAATTTTCATTGCCGTTAGCAGTAAATTCCCCTGAAACCAACACCCAATCTGTTGTATCGGTTAAAAAACCTGTTTGGTTGAGTATTGTTGGTGTGAGATTGTACGGTGAAACACTAGCGTTATACATATTGCCATTTGAGAAGTTTGCTCCAATATTTTCTACTGCAAAATTGTACCCATTGGCTCTATTAATTCTCATCGAAAAGCGATAATTCACATTTGGCTCTAATGGTTGTAAAAGCATTGTTTGGACATATTCGCTCCACATATTATTAGACCAAAGTGTATAAGCCAAAAATCCACAATATCCAACGCCATCAAATGAGTTTTGATATGTAACATTATTACTCGGAATACCATTTGCCAAGATATTACATGCATTAAAATAATCACTTGTTGCATGTGTTGGAGCGTACCAACCTACAACGCTATCAATCCACATCTGATTTGGAAAGAAAGAGTTTCCTTGAGGGCATGCGGTATAATCTTCAAAACTTGGGTTTTGAATGTATTGGTTTGTTACGTCAATATAAGTTTGGGAGTAGCAAATACTACTGATTAATGGAAGTAATATAATTAAGAGTTTGTTCAAGTAATAGGGTGGTTAAACGACAAGATTTTCTAGGTCTTCTAAATTAAGTAATTCTTGATTTCGTTCAAGACTTATCCTTATGATAAGTGAAAACGTGTAATATTGCCTACTCTTTAGACGATATATTACCTTAATTGGTTATAGCTTTCTGTAGTTATTTCATAGAATCTACAATTTTTAGTTTAATCATTGAAATTGTTGGCAAAGGGTTAAAAATGTTCCTGGAATTTTAGCCATATTCCGGAGTAAGGGTATTGAGTAAGAATAAAAGTTTCTGGGAGGAAACCCCAAGAAAGTATTGGGTTTCTAAAACATAAAAAATTGTAACGAGGCAATAATTGCCATACTTTATAGCAAACTGCAAACTGCAAACTGCGAAGTGCGAAGTGCGAAGTGCGAAGTGCAAACTGCGAAGTGCGAATGCATTTTTCTTTTTTTGGGCAGCAATAAATTTAAATGATCGATGCTCATGAGTCAAGAAAAAATCACCGTGTTTTCGACCTAAAATTTGTCGTTTCTTACATTTTCGAGGCGATGATTTTTTAACATTTTTCGTTGGTTTTAAATAATAATTTTACTGAAGAAAACATGCTTTATATTGATAATGAATTGTTGAAGAATTTGAAGCTTAATAAAACAAGGTGAAATTTTAATTCACAAATTGATTAATTAAGGAGGAAGGGGAAAAGGAAAAATAGGTAGTGGGTAGTGGGTAGTAAGGTAGAAGGGCGAATGGGAAGAGGGTAGAAGGAAAATTAGGTAGTAGGGAGAGGGTAAAAAGGCAGTAGGAAAAAAAAGAGTGATGAAATGGTAATACACACCGTGCGTCATTCAGAGCGGAGCGTGGAATCGGATTGTTGCCGGGTGGGTTTTTAGATCACGAAGACAGAAGGACACTAAAAGTTTCATTGAAATTTTTAGAGAAATATTATCGTGAAAAGAAAACGGGTAAATTATTTCAATTAGGAAAGGAGCGAAATTCTAAGAAAGAAAATTAAAAATCATATTATCCGGCGCACCAACCCCACCTACCGAATTATCGCTCCAGTTTACAATGAAATCCGAAACATCTAATGCATTAGCCCGGTATCCAATGTATGCCCGGTCCTGATTATCTGTAAATGTGATACCTGTTCTCATCCAGGTTCTGTAACCTTGTTCCTGAATGAATCCCGGATTATTGGTGTTCCCATTGAGGTGTAGCATCGAAAAAGCCCCTTTCTGGTTATAGAAATTATTTGGAGTAATTCCTAGATCATTTCCAAGTAACATATAACCGGAGGTGTTTACACCTTGAATTGTGCCAAAACCGTTGATCAGGTATTGGGCTCCAACCAAGTTGCCGTTTAGTTTAGATCTTGGTGTGTTTGCAGTAAAGGTGTAAATCGGAGAATTCCATAAGGTACCGAAAATATTATTGCCAAGTGGGACAGTGTTGTTGTTACCTCCACGGTACCATGCTGCTCCAGCCTGAGCATTGGGGTTATTGGCAGGCGGAGTCCCAATTACCGGTGTTTGCGCTTGAGAGGTAAATGAAGTAAATAAGGGCAATAGGCCTAAAATTGTAATGCATAAAGGTTTTTTCATGGTAAAAAGACATTTACCTGAATACTGAAAGTGTTCCTTTTTTGTAAATGATTTTTCCTTCTTTGGTGCTTGCCGAAAATACGTAAAAATAGGTACCTGAGTGTACGTTTTGATCGGTGAATGTATTCTCGGGCCAAAAGGGATTGTTGCTATTTAGAACTGCAACTTCATTTCCCCAGCGTGAATAAATGACTACGTTTTCCTGAAACAAAAATTCGTATTCAGGTAAAATAAATACATCATTTATTCCGTCGTTGTTTGGTGAAATAACATTTTGAAAATCGGGTAAATTTTCAAGATCTGTTATGTCAATTAGAGTTACACTATCTACAAGATAATAAGCATAATTTAAAAAAGGTACTGGTGTGTTAGTTGAGACTGCAGCTAATTGACTTGGTCCGTTAAAGTCAAATCTTGATATGGTAAGCCATTTTTCCCCCCCTTGGGCTACGAACTCCGCTTCTTGTTTAACCCAATTCATGGTGTCAGTAAGATATGAGACGACCAATTGTGGGTGATATGCTGAAAAGGTATCGCACTCAAAAGGTTTGTTGGGTCTGGTTTCAGATACAAGAACGCCAAAGTTATCAATTGTAAATTCTGAACTATTACAAAGGCTAACAAAAAGACTGATTCTGTATTTATGAAAGGCTAAAAGGGAGTCTGTTAGTTCCGTCTGAATACTTTCAGTTAATAAGAGATCTATCCCATCTTCCATATCCCCATAAGCCCCAATTCCCATATAACAACTTCCATGAAAAGCTTCCTGGTATCCCATCCAGTAAAAAGGTGAATTCACACCATTACCAGAAGGAGAACAAGTGCATACGTAATCCGCAGTACATCCATTTGCCTCTTGCCAAAAATTGCAATATGTGACTTGATCCTGTAAAAATGGACAATTGGAGTGATCTTCAAAACTGCCATTCGGTACCAAGTTGGTTTGCGCTTTACAGAAAAGAGAAAAAAAAATAAAAAATATGTAAAAAGGAACTTTCACTATTCAGTTTGTAAATAAAAAGTGCAATACTGGATTGCAAAATCTCCACCTTGTTTTTTAAGCGTCAAAAGAAAGTGGGAACAAAACGCAATTTTGCTAAGTTACAAAAAGCACCTCCTTTCTATGCAAAAAGGAGTTATAATTTGATGAAAAGACCCAAAAGAATTGGGGAATATTAGAAAAGCATAAAATGCAAACTGCAATTGCAAACTGCGATTGCGATTGCGATTGCGATTGCGATTGCGAAGTGCGAAGTGCGAATGCATTTTTCTTTTTTTGGGCAGTAATAAATTTAAATGATCGATGCTCATGAGTCAAGAAAAATTACTAGGTTTTCGACCTAAAATTTGCCGTTTCTTACATTTTCGAGGCGATGATTTTTTAACATTTTTCGTTGGTTTTAAATAATAATTTTACTGAAGAAAATTTGCTTTATATTGATAATGAATTGTTGAAGAATTTGAAGCTTAATAAAACAAGGCGAAATTTTAATTCACAAATTGATTAATTAAGGAGGAAAGGGAAAAGGAAAAAAAGGTAGTAGGTAGTGGGTAGTAAGGAAAAATAGGTAGTGGGTAGTGGGCAGAAAGGTAGAAGGGAAAATAGGTAGTGGGTAGTAAGGAAAATTGGGTAGTAGGCAGTGGGTAGTAAGGTAGAAGGGGGAGAGGGTTGTAGGCAGAAAGGTTGAAGGGAAAATAGGTAGTGGGTAGTGGGTAGTAAGGAAAAATAGGTAGTGGGTAGTGGGCAGAAAGGTAGAAGGGGGAATGGGAAGAGGGTAGAAGGAAAATTAGGTAGTAGGGAGAGGGTAAGTAGGAAAAAAAAGAGGGATGAAATGGTTATACACACCGTGCGTCATTCAGAGCGGAGCGTGGAATCGGAGGATTGCAGGGCAGGGGTGAACCACTAAGGCACAAGTACACGAAGTTGCACGAAGAAAATTAAAAGAAGAACACTAAGGGGTGGTAACATTTAGAGATAGCGGATACTGAGTTGCACTCAGTTTTAGTTAGGATTAAAATTTAAATAGCGTTTGTTGGCAAATAGAATATGTGTTTGAGGAATACCACTGAGGCACTGAGTACACACCGTGCGTCATTCAGGGCGGAAGTGGAATCGGATTGTTGCCGGGTGGGTGAAACACGGAGATCGTTTCTAATGCAATTTTTGTGAAGGATGAGAGGAGCGGACTTGTGCTTTAGTTTTTTATCCAGATGTAGGTGTTGAGGCTGAGGGCGACGAGGCCCCAGAGGAGGTAGGGGAGCAGAAAGAAAATACTCGCTTTCCATTCGCGGATAAAATAATAACTCATCACCACCAACACGAAATAAAAAAGTGAAAGTTCAATTAAGCCCAATGCAGGAGACCGCATCCAGAAGAAACAATAGTTCCAGGCTATGTTTAGCAGCAGGTGAATCCAGTAAAAAGTAATCAGCGGATTACCCCATTGAAAGAGACGATTTAAAGGAATTGTTTTTGCGCAGAGTATCGTAAGCAATACCATGATGGTAGTCCAGGCAAATCCGAAAAACCAGCCGGGTGGTGTCCAGGGTGCCAATTGAAGCGTAGGGTACCATTCGCGGACTCCTCTCGAGGTGGCAATTCCTCCAATGGCCAATGCGGAAAAATGAATAAAACCGTAAACCAATAGCGACCGGATCATACACAAAATTCTTGAAGCTGCGAATGAAAACGGGTGCTTAACATCTGGATGATCCGCTTATTATACGCATTGCTGTTTTGTAAATAGTGCTGCATTTCTTCATCATTGAACAAAGCCAGTACCATGCCGCAAATCTGCGCACGTAAATGATGATCTTTTTGCAGCGATTGATGGATGTATTCCTCTTTCGATGCTTTGTTTCTGCTGCAAAACTGAGGGTCCTTGTTCTTCAGATAATGCTGCATGTAAATCAACAGGAGGTCCGACTGAAACTTGAGTATCGGACGCAAAACCTGATTTTGAAAACGTTCCTCTACACCGGATTCTTTTTCGGCAAGGTTTAACGCGGGAATGATACTACGAAGGGCAGAATGGCGGTCCATGGATAGTTAACCCTTTAAAACGATTTTTGTTCATTTCGGAAATGATTTTTGGTTTACACTTCTATTCAGTGACGAATTGATTAATTTCATACTATGAGTCCACTGAACATCCGCCCCGCCGAAGAAAAAGATCTGAATGCAGTACACGCATTGATCTGCCAATTGGAAGAATTTGATATTCCCATGGATGAGTTAAGCAGGATTTACCTTAAAAACCTGAAACAGGAAACAATTTATTATTACGTGGCCGAAGAAAAGAATCAGGTAATTGGTTTTGTTAGTATGCATATCCAGTTCCTGCTGCATCATTATGCTGCGGTTGCCGAAGTGCAGGAGATTTGTATTCACGATTCCTGTCGCGGTAAAGGTTACGGAAAAATCCTGCTCGATTTTGTAAAGGAAAAAGCAAAGGAGTTGGATTGCGACCTCATCGAATTATGCACCAATAAAAAACGCAGCGATGCCCATCGTTTCTACGATCGCGAAGGATGGCGCCAAAGTCATTACAAATACACCTTTCCCTTTCGCAAGGAGTTTTTATAAGGGGAAGATTTTTTCGTCATATTGACCAAAAATGGTTATGTTTTAATTTGTTTTAGCCCCATATTTTTGGGTTAACTATTCAGCCATCCATCATTTAACTAATGATTGCATGGTTCTGGTTTTTGGATTTAGGTTTTATTATAAATTTCTAAAGTCACCGGTGGCTAAATGACCGTATCAATGCTAGCATTCAATTTCTTTTTTAGCTATATTAGCTAGAAGCATTATGCGCAAATTTTTATTCATAGCTCTATCCCTCATTCTTTTTTCCTGCAAAAAAGATAATTTTAAAGGCGATTACCATGAATTGGTTGGCAAGTGGAAATGGACGCATACCACAGTGAATTGGTATAATATTGGAGGAGCGGGGAGTGTAATAGATACCGTATATCCTTCGGATTATGGATACAATTATGAGGTTGAATTTCATGCAAACGGAAAGATTTCCTTTTACCAGAATGATAAATTGGTAGAGTGCTGGAAAAGAAACTGTATTCATTGGTCCACGTATGGTACGTATGCATATTACGATATCAATCACAATTGCAACTCCACTGAATCAGATTTATTTGTTGATCTTCATCGCCCTGATTCCTTAGCGCTCGATTGCAGGCCTTTGGATGAATCCCATCCTGATTTTTATAATTCATATGGCAGATGGAATTATTTTGTTCGGGTGAAGTGAACTGCATTCTGCCTTCCAAAAACTGAAATAATAAATGAGATTACCAATTTTCATATTCCTTTCCCTCCTACTTTTTTCCTGCAAAAAAGATAAGCTCGATAATGAAGCACAGCTACTCATTGGTCGCTGGAAGTTAGTGGAGTCAGGAGGTATTAATTATTCTCCGGATGATGAAGAATATTTTGAATTGGAATTTTCAGAAAGTGGTAAAATTAAAAAGTGGAAGGATGGAAAATGCAAGGAGAGAGGCTATTTTAAAAAAATTACGGTTGACGGGAATTATTTAGATGCAGGGTATATTTTTTTTAATGTTGAAGCTAAATCTTCTTCACCATTTGAAGACGAAGGGTTTTGCGATCGCTTGAGTACTTGTGAAATTATCTTAGCGAATTCTTTTTATAATCCTAAAATGGTAGATATGCTTTCTGTAAGATTAATAAATGCAATGTCATATTATGGAACTTTTGAGAAAATTGGTGATTAGCGTATTATTTTTTATTGTTCTTTTTTTTGTTTTTACTCCCAATCCGCTTAATGCCCAACGGAATTTTTTGTCGCTGGATGTCGGGAATAAGTACATCTATTGTATTAATTACGAAAGAAGTTTAATTGCAAATGACAGCTCAGGAAATGTGCTTAATTTATCGTTTGGTGGGGGTTGGGTTCCTGGTCATACCTATTTAACAAGCACCGTTAAATTCAATCCATTTCAAAAAGCCCCTCGCTGGATTTTAGAGGGTGGATTAGGCCATGTATTTGAAGGTAATCCACATACCAGAAGTTTTCAGGATTCGGCCTTGCTTGCCAATCCGATTTATTTTAATCAGATACATTATAAACCCGTTTACAGGCCGGTTCTATTTTTGGGAATTGCTTATCGGATACTGAATCGATCCCGATTCCAATTATCAATTTGTTTATCGGGATTTTTAATTTGGGATAGAAAATACTATAATGAGTGGTATGCAATTCCATGGGGAGGAATTAATTTATCGTTTGGTTTATGAAAAAATTAATTAAAGTATTATTTCCAATATTTTATTTTGGTTTGAATTTTTGCAATGAGGTTTTTGCCCAACGGAATTTTTTGTCGCTGGATATCGGAAATAAATATTTATACAGCATCAATTATGAACGTGATTTTAGTAGAGATGATTCATCAGGGAAATATGTAAATGGGCTTATCGGTTTTGGATTTGATCCACGGGTAAATCATTTATCATGCGTGTCATCTACCCTGAAGTTTAATCCATTCAATAAAGCGAAAAGGTTGGTTTTCGAATGTGGACTTATCCATGTGCTTAACCGGGATTATTATACCCGTAAGGAATTGGATTCAATTCAAGACTCCGATCCTTTATTTTTTAAACGGGTTAAAGTAAATCCGCATTATCAGCTGATGGGATTTTTATCCATGGGTTTTCAGTTTTTAAAACTCAAAAAATGTTCAATGGTTCTATTTGCAAATGTGTATTTAATAAATGATCGCAAGTATTATAATACATTTAGTGCCATCCCATATGGGGGAATTAACTTGTCTTTTCCCTTGAAATAGCGAATGCAGGTCAATAGATTTCCTGACCAATGCAACACTTCAACCGCATTACGCCATACGGGATACACAGGCAGAATAAACGTTGGTGGTAATAATTTCTGTTCCACAACCCATACAACAGCTTAGAATAGCAAGGTGTTTTGGGCCACTTGAAGGCTTGTTTTACAGCTTGTTACCTTTGCTCTTAGTGCATTTTCTCTTCCTGCTAAAATTCTTACCTTCGTTGGGTAAAAAAAAGCAAAACCATGAGTAATTACGACGTTATCATTATCGGATCTGGTCCCGGCGGATATGTTTCTGCCATTCGCTGTGCGCAACTGGGTATGAAAACTGCATTGATTGAACGCTACAATACACTGGGCGGAACCTGTTTAAATGTGGGTTGTATTCCATCTAAAGCGCTGCTCGATTCTTCGGAACATTTTCATAATGCAACACATACTTTTACCGAGCATGGAATTGATGTGAAGGATGTAAAAGTGAACATCAAGCAAATGATTGCCCGTAAAAATGAAGTGGTGAAACAGACTGTTGGTGGTATTGATTTTCTGATGAAGAAAAATAAAATTGATGTGTATCGCGGACATGGTTCTTTCGAATCGAAAACGCAGGTTTCCATTAAAGGAGATGATGGTAAAGTAACCACTATCGAAGGGAAAAACATCATCATAGCTACCGGATCAAAACCTTCTGCATTTCCCGGAATGGAAATCGATAAAAAACGCGTGATCACTTCCACCGAAGCGTTAAATCTCACCGAAGTTCCCAAACACCTGATCGTTATTGGCGGTGGGGTAATCGGATTGGAATTAGGTTCGGTATATGCACGTTTGGGTGCAAAAGTTTCGGTAATTGAATTTGCTCCCGGAATTATTTCTACCATGGATGGTACAATGGGTAAAGAATTACAGAAGTCACTGAAAAAATTAGGTTTCGAATTTTATTTCCAGCATAAAGTACTCAGCGCAAAAGGCAGTGCTAAAGAAGCAGTTGTTGTTGCAGAAGACAGCAAAGGAAATAAAGTGGAATTTAAAGGGGATTATTGCCTGGTTTCAGTGGGAAGAAAACCTTATACCGAGAGCTTGGGTCTCGATAAAGCAGGTGTTCAATTAGACGAGCGTGGTCGCGTGGTAGTGAATGATCACTTGCAAACGAATGTCCCCCATATTTACGCCATTGGCGATGTGGTACGCGGTGCAATGCTGGCGCACAAAGCCGAAGAAGAAGGCGTGTTTGTGGCGGAATATATTGCCGGACAAAAACCGCATATCAATTACCTGCTTATTCCCGGTGTGGTTTATACCTGGCCGGAAGTAGCTTCAGTAGGTTATACCGAAGAGGAATTGAAAAAAGACGGAAAAAAATATAAGGTCGGTCAGTTCCCTTTCAAAGCTTCGGGTCGTGCCCGCGCTTCGATGGATACAGACGGACTTGTAAAAGTACTTGCCGACGAACAAACCGATGAAATCCTCGGTGTGCATATGATTGGTCCCCGCGCTGCCGATATGATTATGGAAGCTGTTGTGGCCATGGAATACCGCGCCTCCGCCGAAGACATATCCCGCATCTGCCACGCACACCCGACCTTCACCGAATCCCTCAAAGAAGCCGCCCTCGACGCCACCGCTAAGCGGGCATTGCATATTTAAGGGGTAGAGGGTAGAGGGTAGAGGGTAGAGGGAAGAGGGAAGAAGGTAGAAGGCAGAGGGAAGAAGGTAGAGGGTAGAAGGGAAGAGGGTAGAAGGTAGAAGGGAAGAGGGAATATGGGCAGAAGGTTAGAGGGCAGAGAGTAGTGGGTTGAGTGGAAAATTAATATTTAATAAAATGCATTTGCCGGTTGAATTACTTGTGAAGGAAATTGAAGTTGTGGTTATTAATTTTGTGCATCATTTTTATTTGAATATTAACGATCAACCCTAGAAGTCCTTTTCATTTTTTTTCTGTTTTTACATTTCGGTGATTTTTTGCAGGAATTATTTTTTTATTGCTAAAAATTTCGCTGTGGAAATCGAACTTGAAAAATCCCTTGAAAAATTATTGGTCTGGAATAAAACCAGAGCGCTGCGTATTCGTATTTCTCAATTGGTAAAGCGGATTCCAGATCAGGAGAAATTAAGATTATCCGATCAGATGATTCGTTGTTCTAGATCAATATCTGCAAATATTGCCGAAGGATATGGACGGTTTCACTTCCAGGATTCGATTCGCTTTTACATCATTGCAAGGGGATCATTAATTGAACTTTTAGATCATTTGTATGTTTGTATAGATGAAAATTTTATAACTCAAGAGACCTTCAACAATTTCCGCGAGGAAATTTATGATTGTTTAAAAATGCTAAATGGCTATATAAAATACGTTCGAAACCAAATAAAGAAAAAACCCCCAACCACATAATTATGCCCAACACCCACTACCCACTACCCACAACCTAATCCCCACTACCCACTACCTAATCCCCACTACCCACTACCTAATTCCCACTACCCACTACCTAATCCCCACTACCCACTACCTAATCCCCACTACCCACTACCTAATCCCCACTACCCACTACCTATTCCCCACTACCCACTACCTAATTCCCACTACCTACCCCAATGAAAAACGCAATATTACTACTCAACCTCGGAACACCCGATTCAACGAAAACATCAGACGTGCGAAAATACTTGCGCGAGTTTTTGATGGATGGTCGGGTGATTGATATTAATCCACTGGGAAGATGGTTTCTGGTGAATTTGATTATTGCACCCTTTCGCGGACCCAAATCGGCGAAGGAATATAAAAAGTTGTGGACCAAAGACGGATCTCCATTGTTGTTGCATGGATTAAAAGTGAAGGAAGCGTTACAGAAAATGGTTCCCGAAAATTACACGGTGGAGTTTGCCATGCGCTATCAGAATCCATCCATGGAGTCGGTGCTCGAACGAATGAGTAAAGCGAATTACGACCGCATCATTATCCTTCCGATGTATCCGCAGAATGCTTCTTCCACTACCGGATCATCACTCGAAAAAGCAATGCGCATCATCAGTAAATGGTGGGTGATTCCGGAAATAAGAATGATTAGTCAGTATTACGATCATCCCAAATACATCGATGCATTTGTTGCACGCGGCAGAGAACACGATATCGCTTCGTACGATCATGTATTATTCAGCTTTCACGGAGTGCCGGAGCGGCATGTGGATAAGGTGTATACCGATAACCGTCCGTGTAGCGACCACCATTGTGAAGAAGGAATTACCGACGAAAATAAATTTTGTTACAAAGCAACTTGTTACGAAACGGCAAAACGTATTGCACAACGATTGGAAATTAAAAATTATACTGTGGTTTTTCAGTCGCGCCTCGGTAAAGATCCATGGCTGGAGCCTTATGCCGATCAAACCATTATTCGTTTGGCTCAGGAAGGAAAAAAACGATTGCTGGTATTTTCTCCTGCCTTTGTTTCCGACTGCCTCGAAACAACCGTAGAAATCGGCGAAGCTTATCAAGAATTATTCTGCGAACACGGTGGTGAAAAATTACAATTGGTGAACAGTTTAAACGATTCGCCATTGTGGGTGGAATGTTTAAAAGAGCTGGCATTGAATCCATGAACATCAGCAGCGAACAAGCTATTCTGCATGTACAAAACGCACTGCGTGATGCGAAAAATTTTGCATGGCTGGCGGCTGGTCCCAATGGAAAACAGTTGCTCAATGTGGCGGGGGAATGGCAGGACTACGATCCTTTTTCGGAGGAGTGTCCCAATGGAATTCTCGCTCTCGCGTATGAGTTAAAAGACCGATTCGAACGATTGCAGTCCAACGGAATTCCTGCTGTGGATTTTCCGCATGCTGCTTTGCTTCCTTTTGATGAAAGGTATGAATTTGATGCGCCTGATTTTAAATTGAATTCCAATGCAGATGTTCCGCTTCCGGAATTTGAAATGGATTTTACCAAGGCAGAGTATATACAAAGTGTAATACAGATTCAGGAACATTTACGTCGCGGCGATTGTTACGAAATGAATTTTTGCATGCGCTTTACATTGCGGAATGTGAGTCCCGATCCATTCACCTTGTATCAGCATTTATATTCCATTTCCAAAGCGCCTTTCTCTGCATTTTTGCGTAATGGGGAACGGTTTTTAATTTGCGGTTCGCCCGAGCGGTTTTTGAAAAAAGAAAAAAACCGGTTGATCTCTCAACCCATTAAAGGAACGATACGCCGGGGTGTTAGTCCTGCAGAAGATCTGGCATTGCAGCAACAACTGCGCAACGATCCCAAAGAGCGAAGTGAAAATATTATGATTGTGGATCTGGTGCGGAACGATTTTTCGCGCATTGCTGAATCGGGTTCGGTGGCGGTGGATGAGCTCTGTGCCATCTATTCGTTCAATACGGTGCATCAAATGATTTCTACCGTATCCTGCAGCACTTCTGCATCACCGGGTGAAATTTTACGTGCTACTTTTCCAATGGGATCCATGACGGGCGCACCCAAGGTGAGGGTGATGGAGTTGATTCATCAGTATGAAAAAAGTCAACGCGGTTTATATTCAGGAACGGTAGGTTATATCACAGGTGATGGCGATTTCGATTTGAATGTGGTAATACGAAGTATTCTATATGATCGTAAAAATCGCTATCTTTCTTTTTCTGTAGGCAGTGCCATTACGCTGGCTTCCGATCCCGAACGGGAATATGATGAATGTCTGCTTAAATCGGAATCCATGCGCAGGGCCATTGCTGCTTCATTGCAAAAGGGATGAACGAACTCGAAAAAAAATTCCGGATTCTTATCGATGAGCATTTGCCTCAGTTCGAAGAACAACGTTTTTTACTCGCGGTAAGTGGTGGAGTAGATAGTGTGGTATTGTCGCAACTGATGCATCGCCTGCGTTTTAATTTTACCATTGCGCATTGCAATTTTCAATTGAGAGGGGAGGAGTCCAACCGCGATGAGCAATTTGTTCAGCAACTCGCCATGGAGTTGGATGTTCCTTTTTTGGTGCGACATTTCGATACGCTTGCTTATGCCGAAAAAGAAAAAATAAGTGTGCAAATGGCAGCGCGTGATCTGCGTTACGAATGGTTTCGCGAGTTATTGAAAAAACAAAAATTTACTTTTCTCGTCACTGCCCATCACCTCAACGATCAGGCAGAAACATTTTTTGTTCAGGCTTTTCGCTCGGCCGGCATCGAGGGATTAAGCGGTATGAAAATTCTTGAACGGGATGTGTTTCGTCCGCTCTTGCCTTTTTCGCGCGAGGAGATTCTTCATTTTGCACTGGAAAACCGCATCACCTGGTGCGAAGATTCTTCCAATGCAGAAACACATTATCTGCGCAATCAGATTCGGCACGATTTATTTCCGCTCATCGAAAAATCGCAACCGCATGTTGTACGTGCCATCAGCAACAGCATGCAGCATTTGTCGGATGTCAATCAGTGGTATCGCCACCATATGGATCTTCGCAAATCGGAATTGCTTCGTAAAAATGAATTTGGCTGGGTTTTTTCGATCGACGAAATTTTGCAGGATCCTGTTCCGCGTTTGCTGATGTTTGAATTGTTGCGTCCCTTCGGATTTCATCATTCTTCCGTTGCGCAAATTCTCGATCGTCACCTGCGTGATTCCGGTAAAAAGTTTTTTTCGCACACGCATCGTCTGGTGTTAAACCGCGGACTCGGCCTCTTAACGCCGCTGGCACCCGAAGATTTGGAGGTGCATGAAATTGCCGAAGGAGAAACACTGCTCGAATATCCGTTGCGTATACAACTGGAATACATCAAAGGAAAACCCGAACCGGTTCCGGATAAAAACAGCATTTACGTGGATGCCGATCTTTTGCAGTTTCCCTTATCCCTTCGTCGCTGGCACAAAGGCGATTCGTTTATTCCTTTTGGCATGAAAGGCCGCAAAAAACTTTCCGATTTTTTTATCGACCAGAAAATGTCGATCCCCGAAAAAGAACAGGTGTGGGTGCTGACTTCGGCCGACAAAATCGTGTGGCTGGTGGGCATCCGTGCGGATGACCGATTTAAGTTGAGCGAAAAAACGACGAGAAGCGTTAAATTATCGATAGATTCTTAAAAAGAGCCTAAACCATTTTGCGGGTTCACTCGTAAAAGCCTCTTACCTCCAAAAACCAATTGCATGGATAAACTAGCTACGCCCGTTTTGATTTCTAAAGAAAGTGTTGCAGGATTGCGTTTCCCCGCTGAGGCGATTAGCAGAAGCCGGGAAGAACAAAAAATTCTGATGGATAAACTCAAAGATGCAACCACTCTGGGAAACATTGAACACAACAAATGCCGCATTATTTTTTCCGACGATGAAGGACTGAAAATGGTTGAGACCACCATCTGGGCTACCGGCGAAAAAAATATTGTGCTTAAGCATGGCATGACCATCCCCATTCACCGCATTGTGGATGTGAACATTTATGCCGGTTAATTGTTGTATTGCAGATTAATATTATTTGGATCCGCAACTCAAATTAAAAGCCGAGAAGTATTACTTCATTTTAGCAGGCGTTTTTATTGCCGCATTGGTGGCCTGCAATCTTACTTTTCAGAAATTTTTTTACTGGACACCCTTCAGCTTTTTAAGTTTCGGTGCAGATGATGCTTCGTGGTGGCATTCGCTTACCCATTACACTTTTTATATTAGCGTAGGCATTATTCCTTACCCGGTTACTTTTTTAATTACCGATATCGTATCGGAAATTTATGGTCGCCGGCGTTCGGATTTAATTGTCATGGCCGGATTGATATCGAGTGTTTTTGTTTTACTCATCATCTACATCTCAGCCGCAGTCCCCGCCACCGATTGGTCGCCCGTAAGCGATGATCAGTTTCACCGCGTATTCGGAAACACGGTCGATTCCGTAGCCGCATCCATGGCCGCCTATCTCATGGCGCAGTTCATTGATATCCGCTTGTTTCATTTCTGGAAAAAGAAAACCCATGGAAAGCATTTATGGCTGAGGAATAACTTTTCTACCATCCCTTCCCAATTTATCGATACATTAATTGTATTGCTGGTCTTGTGTTATTTCGGCAGTATCTCCTGGGATCGCTTTGGTCCTTTATTGGTCAATGGATTTTTATTTAAGGTGGTCATTGCACTTTTAGATACCCCTTTCTTCTATTTTTTCGCCTGGTGGTTCCGCCGGAAATTTAAGCTTGGTCCGCAGGATGAGATCGATTTTTAGGACTTAGAAATCCAAGGATTTGGACCATTTTCGGACCTTTTAATACAATTTTCCTAGTTAGATTTGTGTTATGGAGAAAAAAAGATCCATGATAAGAATCTTAGGAAAGACCCTGGCGCTTGGAGTCCTGATACTTTGTTTGTTTTGGCTGTACGATGGCTGTGGTAACCGCAATGAGGTCTGCAACTGCGACAAAAAGCACACAAGTGGCTCGAATAATTCCCTAAGTTTGAACCCTTCAAATACAACTGGTATGAAAAATTTCCTTTTGTCTGCACTTCTGTTGTTTCAGACGGTGAACCCTGCCCAGGCGCAGAAGTTCGATAATGTGGTGTGGTCGTACGACGTGAAACAAAATGGATGCGAGGCAGAACTTACCTTCACCGCAGTGATCGAAGAAGGCTGGTACATCTACTCGCAATTTCAACCCAATGCCGATGGACCCATTCCCACGGCTTTCACATTTACTGATAGCAAAGCTTATCAGCGTGTAGGGAAAGTAAGCGAAGGAAAAGCCAAAGCGAAATTCATGGAAGGATTCGGAGGTGAGTACAATATCTTTCCTCATAAAGCAGTATTCAAACAAAAAATAAAAATCCTCTCCAAAAAAGATTTCGAACTGAAAGGTGAAATCGAATTCATGCAATGCGATGAGAGTAAATGTTTACCTCCGGCCTATGTCCCCTTTAGTTTTAAATTAAAAGGGTGTGCAGGTGGCACCAGTGATGTGGTGGAAGAAGTGGTGAATGAAGAAACTACAGCGGTTGAGGTTCCTGCGGTAGATTCTGCTCAGGCCGGACATGCCATCACCCCGGTGGGATGGAAAATCTATTCGAAAAAATATTCGGCTACCGAGTATGAAATCCTCTTTAAACTGCAAAGCGATTCCGGTTATGTAGTTTCCGCCGATATGGCTTATCACCCTTTTGCGATTGATATTAAATTACCCGACGGAATTGTGGCCGACGGAAAAATGACCATGGGCGAAATCATGTCGTGGAAAATTCCGGGCAGCGATAAATCCATGCAAGTCTATATTCAGGATGCCGTGTTTTCGCAAAAAATAAAAGTGAACAAGGCCGATTCTATTCTCATGAGTAAAATCCCCGTTCACATTTCCTTTGCAGCCACCAACGGAAAACAAAAATATGTGCTGCAGGAAGAAATGAATGTTGACCTCAACCTGCACGACGCCGAAAATATTTCTACCGCCGCTTCGGAAGATTCTTATTTCATGATTTTCCTGATTGCCTTTTTAAGCGGATTTGCTGCGCTTTTAACACCTTGTGTGTTCCCAATGATTCCAATGACGGTAAGTTTCTTTTTAAAGTCCTCGAAAGACCGTAAAAAGGCAATCACCAATGCTTCCGTATATGGAATCTCCATCATTCTTATTTATGTGGTCATCGGATTATTGATTACGGGAATATTCGGACCAACGGCATTGAATGAAATGTCCACCAGTCTCTTTTTTAATCTACTCTTCTTTATCGTTCTGGTGGTATTTGCTGTTTCATTCCTTGGTGCATTCGAAATTGTTTTACCTACATCATGGGTAAATGCAGCTGATAAGAATGCAGATAAAGGAGGAATGCTCGGAATCTTTTTCATGGCCTTTACACTGGCGCTTGTTTCATTTTCATGTACAGGTCCGATTGTTGGTTCTCTATTGGTAGAATCGGTTTCGAAAGGGATAATGGGACCCATTTTCGGAATGCTGGGATTCTCGATGGCCATTGCATTACCATTTACCTTGTTCGCTATATTCCCCGGATTCCTCAACAGCATGCCTTCATCGGGTGGATGGTTGAATACGGTTAAAGTAAGTTTGGGATTTGTAGAATTGGCATTGTCATTAAAATTCCTTTCCAAGGCCGACCTTGTAAATCAAAGTCACTTACTGGAACGCGAAGTTTTCCTCGCCTTGTTTGCAGGTGTTTTGTTTATGTGGGGACTCTACCTCATTGGTGCATTTAAACTTTCGCACGATTCCGAAGGTTCTAAAATTTCATCGGGCAGAGCAGTAATGGCTATGATTGTATTTTCATTTATGGTTTATATCATTCCCGGAATGTGGGGTGCTCCAGTAAACTTATTGGCGGGAATTGCTCCCCCATTAGAGTATAGTGAATCGCCTTACGGAGTTGGTAATAAAGCACCCGATGCAAAAGAAAGCGGCGAAGGCTTACCCGAACATGCCAGTTATGGTCCACATCAGCTCATCACCTTCCACGATTATGATCATGGAATGGAATATGCGCGCTTAAAAGGATTACCGGCAATGATCGACTTTACCGGTTACGGTTGCGAGAATTGTCGTAAGATGGAACAAAATGTTTGGTCCGCTCCTGCAAATCTCCAGTTGCTTCGCGATTCGCTGGTGGTCATTTCATTGCATGTTGACGAAAGAACCAAACTTGATCCGAATGATCCGGCTGCTTCCAAATTCAGAAATGTTGGTCAGAAATGGGCCGATATGGAAGTGAAATTGTATGGCGAATCATCCCAGCCTTTATACATCTTACTAGATGGTAATGAAGAAATGCTGAACGGAAAAGCAAGTTATCAAACCCATGGCGAAGTAAAGGCCTTTAATGAGTGGTTGTCGCAAGGACTCGAAACCTTTAAAAAGCGAAAAGGAATCCGCGTGGTTCGTCCGGAAATGATTGCAGCGAATTAAGGGTACTCGGAAGATTAAAAAAAATCCCGCTTTTGCGGGATTTATTATCATTTAGCAAAACTCATCAAAAGCTGCCTTCAGGTTTTCGGCAATCATTTCTGCTGAACGTCCTTCAATATGATGGCGCTCTAAGAAGTGCACCAGTTTACCATTTTTAAACAATGCAATAGAAGGCGATGAAGGCGGATAAGGCAACATGTATTTTCTGGCCTGTTCTACTGCGTCTTTATCCACCCCTGCAAATACGGTGGTTAGGTGGACAGGAAGTTTGCCGTTTTTCAGTGCCATGCGTACACCGGGACGAGCAGCGCCGGCTGCACAACCGCATACGGAGTTTACCACCACTAGAGTAGTGCCGTCGTTTTTCATTCCCGCATCCACGTCACCTGCGGTGATCATTTCTTTGAAACCTGCGTCAACAAGTTCCTTTTTCATCGGAGCAACTAATTCTGGAGGATACATATTTTAAAGTTTTAAACGTTGTTTTATAATAAGGATTTCTGCTGTAAAATTACAAATTATTGTACGTACAAGACCAGACATGGATATTAAAATTCAACAATGGATTGAAAAGCAAAATCTGGAGAATCAATTAAAAATTGAGAAGATCCGGGAATGGACCTTATCCCTGTCGCCATATTTCAGCGAAAAATTTCGTTATCAAACCTTGTTTTTCGATCATAAATCCATACTGCTTTATTTGTCCGTTAACCCAAAGTCGGAATTATACGCTGGTTTTGTGCAGGGGCATTTAATGGATAATTCCGAAGGACATTTAGAAGGGGATCATAATAAACAAATCCGACATTTTTATTTTCGGGAAATGACGAAAGAAACCGAAGAAAATTATCGCTGCCTGGTATTGGAAGCGATCGATTTGGAGAAAGAAATGTTAAAGCTGAAAAAAAGGAAATAATTATTTTTTCCCTTTTCCCTTGCCATTACCGTTCCCATTTCCTTTTCCATTATTTCCATGGGAATTTCCGTTGCCCTTCATTTTATCGTTTTTGCCTTTAGCGCTCGATTTCAATTGGTGAAATTCACTGGATCCGGGTTTAATGCCCATTTCTTTTGCAATTACACCCCAGCCCTTGCTTTTGTTGCTCTGGTAACATTGGGTAACAGCATCCACCGTTTTACCTGTAATTTTTCCAATTTCAAGTGTCATGTAAATATCAGCAGGAGCCATTTTTATGGTGGTCTTTAGGTATTCTAATTTCTGGTCGGTTACGTTGTAGGCCAGCTTCATTTCATTTTTAAATAGTTGAAAATCGGCTGTCGCTTTTACATTCATGTCGCTCAGGGTAACATCCAATTCTGCATCACCCGATTTAGCCGTAAAAGTTACATTTTGTCCATTTGCTTGTAATAAAGCAACAAACAGGAAGAGAGAGAAAATATGCTTCATGGTTCGGGTTTTTGGTTTACCTAATTTACCGAAAAATGAGCTGATACTATTGAGTTGTTGAAGAAAAAAATTAATAGGTGCTGAGGTTCAATGGAAAGGCCATTTCAAAATAAGGTTCTTCCAGTTGAAATTCAACTTCCGTGCAGCGAATGCCTTGTAAAAACAAACGGTGTGCCCACATGTAAATGGCCGCTTTTTCATTCTTGTACAATTTCAATTTTCCCTGATTAAGGGCTTTCACTAAATCGTCATTGTTTTTATATGCACTGAATTTAAAATTGAGTTCATCCAATTCGGCAAATGGGGGGTGACCAAATTTCTTGATCAGTTGTTCAAATAAAGTGGAGTCTACCGCTATGCTGCGATCCGGAAACATTTCCTTCAACTTTTTTTTGTCCTCAGGCAAGCGCGAATAATTCGATTTCAAAAAAGTAAAATTGCGCGTATCCATCATTAACTCCCGGTTTAACTTCCGGTCTTTGTCCTGCAGATTAACCAAAATCATAAAATCACCATCCGCACCGAGCGATAAATTCTCAATGAAAAATTCATAAAGGTTTTCTTCACTTAAGGTGGACATCGCCTTAAACTTTGGTTCAAAAAAATACTTTTTATCGTTTTTTAAAAAGTATAACACTTCCACACGGTAGTGTTTTCCTTCTTTGTTTACAGAATACATGTCCACCAAAAATTGATTCGCCATTAGGCTGTCCTTCGAAAGAACAGGGAGAAATTCATTGGCAGTGATGGATTGAATCAGTTTCCATTCTGCATTTTTTAATGCAAGTTCTGAATAGAAGGCAGTCATTTTTTTTTCAAAATCCTGCATGAACTGCTGATACACTTTTTTCGATTCGAAATCCTTTTTAAAAGTGGAGCGGTCGACATTAGATGAATTGGCAAATTCTTTTTTTAATTGGTTGGAGCTTTTCCATAACACTTCTTCCAAATCTGTAGCAGAAATAATTTGCTTTTTAAAATCAGAAAAATTCCCCTTGCGTAATGTTTGTATAATGGAAGAAGAATTGCTTTGTGCATGGATGGTTGCACTGCACAGGAGATAAAGCAGAAAAACGATCAGTGTTCTCATCGTTTTTTTCTAAAAAATTCCCGGATTAATTCGCCGCATTCTTCTTCTAAAATGCCTCCGGTAATTTCTGTTTTCGGATGAATAATTTTTTCATTCATGCTTTTATATCCGCGTTTTTCATCCTTAGCGCCGTAAACAATTTTTCCGATTTGGGTCCAGAACGATGCTCCTGCACACATTACGCAAGGTTCCAGGGTAACATAGAGTGTACATTCGTTCAGGTATTTTCCGCCGATGTGATTGGTAGCTGAGGTGAAGGCTTGCATTTCGGCATGTGCAGTAAAATCCTGTAAGAGTTCGGTTAAATTATGTGCACGAGCAATAATCTGATTTTTCCAGACAATTACTGCACCTACAGGAACCTCATCCTGTTTAAACGCTTCACGGGCTTCATTCAATGCTTGTCGCATAAAATGTTCATCGCTATGTACAGATAAACTCATGTACAAATCTAGCAATGTTCAGCGCTTCTTTTTAGGGAAGCTTATTCTTTTATCCACGTACCGTGAGATACCTTGTTGTCCCTGCCGGAGATGCGGTAGGAATAAATCCCCGGAGGAATGGTATTGCAATTGTAGTGATAGGAATTCCCACGGATGATTTCTTTACTCAGACATTTTCCATGGATGTCAAAAATCGAAATAGTTTCTCCCTGAAAGGATGATCCGTCTTTCTTTTGGATTTGAATAAAATCAGTGGCGGGATTGGGTAGAATTTTCAGGTCCATAGCAGAAGATAATTCTTCCACCGAAGAGCAGATCCCATTGTCAACCGTTATCAGAAAATTATCAATCATCCAGCCATCCTGATTGGTATTTACGCTATCGGAACTGAAGCGAAATCTCAATTTTAACGTATCGCCACTTCCACCGCGTTGTCCGCCATCGGGATCCTGAAAAACAGCCATGCAATAAAATTGAAATCCTACATTTTGCCAACCATTACTTGATCCGGAAAAGGCGGGTGTTCCATTTTGTAGCGTGTCGTTCGCACTGTAAATTCCACTGATGGCTCCAATACCATAAACTCCCGCGTAACAATAATCCCACATCTGCGCCTGTAAAATATTTTTCCATTCATCGGTGCAATAATCATAGTATTCAATCCAACCTCCGTCTTTTCCTGCTTCGGTATCGTATTGGTGATCAAAATTGAAATACCAGGTGGGCGAATAGGGAAGTGGAATGGATAACTGAAAAAAGCAGTCGGACTGATTCGGGTAAGGTATTAATGTATCGGTCACAATCACGTTGGGGACCGAGTAGGCAGAGGTAAAGGTGGACTTCGACGGACTTCCGATTTCCCATAGGCATTGAATGCTGTCAAGATGTATCATCGCCTGCGGAAATCCTTCGAGGGTCCAGGGATAAAAGCTTTGAGCTTTTATTGAATTTCCGGTAATAATGAGAACAACAAAAAGTAGAATTTTTTTCATGGCGCAACTTTCCATAAAAATAGCGAAATCCAATCACCCGGTGTGGCCTTTTCTGGGGGTATAGTTGCCGTTAAATAAAAAAAGCCGGACGTATCCGGCTTTGCTTTGCTGCGGTGTTATGTTCAACCTTTCATCTAGAGTTGATTATTGAACAATCAGTTTATAAACAGTATTCGAGCGAATGTCGCGGATAAAATACACACCTGCTTCCATTCCTTGTAAATCGATGCTTTGTGTACCTGTAATGGTTTTTGTCATTATTGTTTTTCCGCTGATATCGGAGATGGAAATGCCGGTGGCGTTTTCAGTTTTAATGGTTACCATTCCCTGTGCAGGATTTGGGAATACCTGAAGATGGTTCAGCGTGTTTTCGGTAATGGCAGAAGGCGCAGAAATAGTTACTGTTCCGCTGGTGCTGCAACCAAGTGAATCGGTTACCTCAATGGTATAAGTGCCGGTAGCAAGGTTGGATAAAGAAACCGATTCTGCATAGGAGAATTGTCCATTGTAATATTTTCCTGTTCCAAAGCATGGATCACCAAATACGCCGTTATCAGTTCCGAAATTGATAACATCATTTCCAAGAACGTTAGCATTAATGCTGCTGGTTGAGGTCATAGAATGGCAGGGACCATAGGTAAAGTTTCCGCAAGATCCATTCGAAGTTCCGTAACTTGAAAAATTTACATTGGTAAATACTGCAGTACCTGGAGCAGTTAAGCTGATGGATCCGCCTTCGAAAGAATACCCACACATCGATCCGGAAGGAATGGCATTCGACGATCCTCCGTTTACGGTGTAGGTATAGGGACCAAATCCGCCGGTAATGGCAAAATTAATAGCACCGTCATTCGATGATGTTGAACTTGCATCCGTTCCTGTGAGTGATGCAAAATCAAATCCATTGCAGGTAGGGTCCGGCATGTTGAAAAGTGAATCCACCTCAACAGCACTTAGGGCGCGATTATAAATGCGTACATCGTCGATTTTACCCGGGAAAAAACGGTTAGGACTCACACTGCTTCCGCTAACATCATTAGCTTGTGCTCCCATCGATAAACTGGTGTAATCGGATGTTGTTGCAACTGTTCCTACCATGGTTTGACTAAGGGTAACAATATTGTTGACATACACTTTATGGTCGCCACTGTTCTTATCGAAGGTAAATACTACGTGATACCAGTTTCCGGCTTGTAAATTGGAATTGTCGGTAATACCTACGGAACTAATGGAACGGATACCAACGGTAATGCTGTTTCCATCCATCCACATTCCATATTGCTCAGAAGTGCTTCCACACCATTTGGTAACGATGGATGTTAATCCTGCTGGATTCGAACTGGGATTGATCCAGGCTGAAATACTAACACCATCCATTAGATCCAGATTGATATTGCTATTGTCGCTTGCAATCAGGTAATCGCTCGATCCGTTAAATTCAAAGGCCATGTTCGTTCTTCCAAAACGATCGCTGGCTGGTACCGCTCCAACAATGCTGGCATGTTGTGCAAACTGATAGTTAAATCCGCCTCCAAAATCAAAGGGGTAATTGGCTACAAGGCCATTATTTAATTGAGATTGAGCAGTGTACCCTGCAAGGCTGAATAAGGCAATGAGTAGGTTTTTTTTCATCGTGTAATTTTTTGGTAAAAATGAAGGTGCTGACTGAAAAAGCGGAGCTTGACTTTATGAAACGTCGCTTTGGCTTTACGAACCGTATGCAGCACCCCTTTTTATTTATTTAGCACATCTTTTCGGATGCTTGTTGCCACAGGTGATGGTTGTGGACTGAGGAATCCTTCTGCTTTTTACCCATTTCTGTTTCAATTGCAGGCATTTTCCTAATTTCACGTCCAAAATCGAATAGAATGTTAGCTACTAGAAAAAGATCGCATCACAATGGTGAGTTGAGATTGGAACATGTCGGAACTGAAGTACAGCTCGTGGGCTGGGTGCAGAATAGTCGCGACTTGGGGGGAATGACCTTTGTGGATTTACGGGATCGCTATGGAATAACGCAATTGGCATTTAATATGGAAGTGAATGCCGCATTGTGCGAGAAGGCGAGAAAACTCGGACGTGAATTTGTTATTCAGGTCAAAGGAAAAGTGATTGAGCGCAGCAGTAAAAATAAAAATATCGCAACGGGAGAAATCGAAATTCTGGTCACAGAGTTATCTGTTCTCAACGAATCGAAAATTCCTCCTTTTACCATTGAAGATGATACCGATGGTGGTGATGAATTACGCATGAAATACCGCTACCTCGATTTACGACGCGCTCCTGTTCGTCGTAATCTTGAATTGCGTCACCGCATGTCCATAGTTACCCGGAACTATCTCGATTCATTGGGATTTATGGAGGTAGAAACGCCTTATCTTATCAAATCCACTCCGGAAGGTGCGCGCGATTTTGTGGTACCTAGCCGGATGAATCAACATCAGTTTTATGCATTGCCGCAATCACCGCAAACGTTTAAGCAATTGCTAATGGTGAGTGGTTACGACCGTTATTATCAAATTGTAAAATGCTTCCGCGATGAAGACCTCCGTGCCGATCGTCAACCGGAGTTTACCCAAATCGATTGCGAAATGGCCTTCGTTGAACAGGAAGATATTTTGTCCACCTTCGAAGGACTCACCCGTCACCTCTTTAAGCAGGTGAAAGGCATCGATATTCCCGAGTTGCCACGCATGACCTATGCCGACGCCATGAAGTATTATGGTTGCGATAAACCGGATACCCGTTTCGAAATGAAATTTGTTGAATTGAACGATGTGGTAAAAGGAAAATCGTTTAAAGTATTTGATGAAGCGCAACTCGTGGTTGGTATTTGTGCAAAGGGCGCAGCGGAATATACACGCAAACAACTGGATGAATTAACTGAATGGGTAAAACGTCCGCAAATCGGCGCTACCGGATTAGTGTATTGTCGTTATAACAGCGATGGCACCATAAAATCGTCGGTCGATAAATTTTACAATGAAGAAGAATTGAAAAAATGGACAGCCTTGTTCAATGCAGAACCGGGTGATCTTATTCTTGTGTTGGCTGGTGATGCGAATAAAACACGCAAAGCACTCAATGAACTTCGCCTCGAAATGGGAACACGTTTGGGATTGCGCAATAAGGATAACTATTCTTGCTTATGGGTGGTTGATTTCCCTTTGCTCGAATACAATGAAGAAGCGGGAAGATATTTTGCCATGCACCATCCATTTACCTCACCAAAACCGGAAGATATTTCGCTGCTGGAAACCAATCCCGGTGAAGTGCGTGCCAATGCCTACGACATGGTGATTAACGGTGTGGAAGTAGGAGGAGGATCGATTCGTATTTACGATCGTGCTCTTCAATCGCGTATGTTCACCTTACTTGGATTTAGCGATGAGCAGGCGCAGGCGCAATTTGGATTTTTAATGAATGCCTTCGAATTCGGGGCTCCGCCGCATGGTGGAATTGCTTTTGGATTTGATCGTCTCTGTTCTCTGTTCGGCGGTAGTGAATCCATTCGCGACTTCATTGCTTTCCCGAAAAACAACAGCGGCAGAGATGTGATGATTGATGCACCTTCTCCTATTGAAAAAGAACAAATGGATGAATTAGGTATCAATTTAAAATCGAATTAATTTTTTTTCTAAATTCCCGATATGGAAAATAATTTTAACCAACAGGATCCCATCCCCGACGATATTCTGGCAGAAGCAAGAAGCATGGCGGGTTGGATGAATTTTGTCGCCATCATGACCTTTATTGGTCAGGGCCTTTCAATCTTGGGTAACATCTCCAATTTAGCAACACAGGGAGGCATTCATTATGTGTTGCAAATCCTTGTTGGAGGCTTCTCTATTTACATCGCCATTTTGCTTGTAAAAAAAGTGAGCCTGTTCCGCCAATTCGGACATACCGGCGATTTGCAGGTATTGAATGAAGCGATGATTCAAACAAAAATGTACTGGACACTCACCCTCGTGATGTTAGGTGTATCAATTTTAATTGGAATTGTATTTCCAGCATAAATCATAAACGATGGAAAATTCAGAAACGTTAGACTGGTCGCAAAATACCCAGGGTATTACCGACGAGCACAAACAAAATTTTAGAGCAGCCGGCGGAATTATCAAAGGATATTCCATTACTATTTTGGTTCTACTCGGACTCTTCGCACTCATTCTCTTATTGGTGATGGCTATGGGATCGGAAAATATTACCTCCGTAGCAAAACGTGGAATGCGTTATGAAGAGCGTGCGGTGTTCGACCGAATCTGGCCCATCGTGGCAAGCATCATTTATCTGATCATTGTATTGGTAGGAATCTATATTTTCGGTACCATCAATTTATTGCGTTCAGGCAATGCACTTACAGAATTATCTCATAGTGGTTCCATGGAAGATTTGCGCAAATCCATTGCAGGAATGAAAAAATTCTGGATGATTGCAGGAATAGGAATTATCGCTGCTTTTGTAGTGGTAATCTATTTGGTGGCACGCATTGTTCCTGTGATTATGGAATTACAGGGCCGCTGATTATTTCGCCATTAAACGCGAAACATATTTACCGATAATATCAAATTCAAGATTCACTTTATCACCTGGTTTCAGGTGATGAAAATTCGTGTGTTCGTAGGTATAGGGAATAATCGCCACCGAAAATTCGCCTTTGCTAGAATCAACAACGGTAAGACTAACCCCATTAACGCAAATGGAACCTTTGGTTACTGTTACATTTTCGTTTTCGGTATACATAAAATGAAATTTCCAGCTGCCGTTTTCTTCTGTCACTGATGTGCAAATGGCCGTTTGATCCACATGGCCTTGCACAATATGTCCATCCAAACGATCGCCTAATTTCATGCAGCGTTCCAGGTTAATCTCATCGCCCAGACACCAGTTTTCAAGATTGGTTTTAGAGAGCGTTTCTGCAATGGCAGTAACCACATAGGCATCCTGCTGTATATCCACTACCGTTAAGCAAACGCCATTGTGCGCAATGCTCTGATCAATTTTTAATTCGCGTATAAAAGGGGCAGAAATATAGTAGTGAACATTTCCTTCTTCGGAAACAATATTCACCACAGTGCCCAAAGCTTCAACAATTCCTGTAAACATGATGATTAATGTACTGATGCCCCGTTGGAGCGGTAAAGATGGATAAATCCGCTGAGGTCAATCACCTCTAATCCGGTTAAGCGAATGGTATAAACTTTACAGGTGTAGAAATACACCCCTTCCGGACATTCCAATTGATTATCCTGATTTTTTCCATCCCATTTTATATCCGGATTCTCGGTATGGAACATCAATTGTCCCCAACGATTGTAAATGTTCATGTCCACTTTCTCAACGAAACGATATGGGAATGAAACAAAATAATCATTATCGCCATCGCCGTTGGGAGAAAAAACATTGGGTAAGAAATACACCGGACAATTATCGCCACACACGATGTTGCTCGGTAAACTTTCATTTCCATATTGCACACTGTCAATCGCCGTTACATAGTAACATCCCGCAATGGATCCATTGTCCAACACGTGCGTAAACACTGTATCCTGATTACTGTTGATCGTCGCCAACAACGTAAAAGCTTCTCCCTGCACCGGGGTGAAATAAATGTTGTACGACATCACATCATCGGCACAACTGTTATTCGGATTGTTCCATACCAAAGTGTTTAATGGAATTTCACAATCATTATCGATGCTTAGTGTTGGCGCACATGGCGGCGTTAAATCAATCGGCGATTTGCAGGCTTTTTGAGAGTAGTTGATAAGTGGACTCGGAATTCTCGGATCGGAATAAGAGCCATAGGAAACTACACGGTAGCAATAGGTAATTCCATTCACCAATCCGGTATCGGTATAGGTTTGGTTAAAGGTTGAATCGATGAAAACAAAATTGTTGGAACCTGTCGGACTTTCCCTGTAGATTTTATAATAAGTATTCGTCCAGGGAACATCTTCCTGCCAGGTTAAAATCAACTGCTGATCGGCCGGCGCAATGCTCAGGAAAATGGAAGAAGCGTGATTGGTTGGACCAATATATTCTTCGTTTCCGCTAACGGTGTTAAATTGATAAAGATCTACCCTGTAACTATAAGCTTTATCCTGTGTGTTGAGTGTATCTATTATTAATTCTTTTTGCGTTAGGTATAATTGATTCGATTGCGGCGTGGTAAATACCAATGAAGAAGGATTACCAAATCCGTCGCGTTTAAATATTTTGTAGAAGTAAGGACCAGTAAAATTAGAGAATGTATCTAACTCCAGCGGATGAACCCAACGAATGGTATCGATACCGGCAGTAAGATCTGTTTCGCCTACGGAAACGTGTGTAATTACAGGTACGTCCATCAGCAAGTGTGCACAGTCTTCTTCCGAAGGACAACTCACTGCTCCGTCTTGCATATAGGAAACTATCACGTAACAATAATCGTTTCCTAAAACCAATGAACTGTTGTCGATGTAACTGGTATTGTTTAATCCATTTACGGTTGCGATTAAAGTATAACCATTATCAGTCGCAGTGTTTTCATCGCAGCAGCCACTAAATGGTCCGCCACCTGTTCCTATTTTACGGTAAATTCGATAGCCTTTAATGTTGCTGCAGGTATTCGGATTCCAGTTTAACTGCATGGTGTTGGTTACCGGCGAAACGCTTAAACCTGTTACCGGTGGAGGAATCACTTTTATCATGGCAGAACGCACATCAATCATCGGCACCTGCGGATCGTTGTCCTCCGCAATAAAATAAACCTGATATGGTGAATTGCGAATGTGTGAGCAATCGGTTTGCCAGTTAAATGTCCCGGTAACGGGATTGGAACCAACGGTGTTGAAAGTAGCGGGTGAGGTGGTCAGTGAAAAGGGTTGTCCATATTCATTCAGCGTTACCACATCGCCCGAGTTGGGATCGGTGGCCGTGAGTGAAAAGCTGATGCTGCTTCCTGCAACTACACAGGTATCGGCAATGGGGGTTAATTGCGGAGGATCATTATTGCAAATACCCAAAATGGTAATTTGAATATCGCGCAATACACTGCCTACAAACATTCCGTTTTTATATTCTTTAATGAGAATGGCAATGTTGTATTCGCCTTGAATTTGCGGATTATCCCAACAGAATGTTCCGGTTACGGGGTCAATGGAAATTGTTCCTCCTCCAATAACATTCGGATAAGAGTAAACAGCACCGAAGGGAAGAGGAGAACATCCATTGTCGTTGCCATTATCGCCCATGCACGGCACTAACTCATAGGCAAGACTGTCGCCATTGGGATCATAAGCGGCGCTATTGAAACAATACCTTCCGCCTACACAGCCGATTTCCGGACAAGGAAATTTTTCCGGAACACAGGAACTGTTTCCATAGTTTAATCCAAAGAAAGGAGAAATAACAAGTGTAGTTCGTAAACAGAAAGGAACGTTTACCGAATTACTGATGTTTAAGATTCCCTGATTACGATTGGGATCGAGCACCTGTATGTAATACGTGAAGGGTCCGTCGTAGGTATGTGTAGCAATGTAAATATTATCACTGCCCGAAAAAGATCCAATGGGTGGCACCATGGTTTCCGATACCCTTGGAACTGTATCTCGCTCTCCATCGCCATACCAGATTTCAAGTTCCGGACGATCGGCAATATTGGAGCCTTCATTGGTGCAAATACGAATTGTAAAGCGGTATGTATAACCTCCCATCCATTCATACGTAATCTCACCCGCTCTGTTGTGCGTTGCAGAGGCGGAAAAAGACCACAGGATGAAAAGAAAAGCCAGTAAGCGTTTTAGCATAAATACAGCCCTTTGGGAATAGAACAGCAAAGTACGCAAAATATTGCAAGTGGCAGAGAGAATGAATGTGCGAATTAGGCTTCGGCTCTGAATGCTTTTATTAACTTTGTGCAAAATCGATACATGAGTCAGCAACATACATCCGAAGATCGCGTCCGCATCGGTATTTCCGTTGGAGATATCAATGGCGTTGGAATGGAAATCATTCTTAAATCGCTCGCCGATAACCGCTTGTTCGGTGAAATAACGCCCATCGTTTACGGTTCTTCTAAACTGGCTTCCTATTACCGAAAGGTGTTGCAGATGAATGAATTTAATTTTCATCTCATCAATTCGGCAACAGAGGCACAAAAAAACAAGGCCAACCTGGTGCAGGTGTGGAATGAAGAAATGAACATCACCCCGGGTGAAGCAACTTCGTTGGGTGGAAAATATGCTTTTCAATCGCTGGAGGCTGCAGTAAAAGATCTGGCTTCCGGAAAAATTGATGTGCTGGTTACTGCGCCCATTAATAAACTTGTCATGCAAAGTGACCAGTTTAAATTTCCTGGTCACACCGAATACCTGGCTTCCATTGCCGGTGTGGATGAAGCGCTCATGATGATGGTGGGTGGTTCACTGCGGGTTGGACTCGTCACCGCTCACGTTCCTTTAAAGGAGGTTTCAACCTTAATCACCAAAGATAAAATCATCCGCACGGCTCAACGCATGAACCAAAGCCTGATTCGCGACTTCGGGATTCGTAAACCGCGGATTGCTGTGCTGGGGATTAATCCCCATGCCGGTGAAAATGGTTTGTTGGGGGAGGAAGACCGTAACGTTATAGAACCGGCCATTAACGCTTTGCGCAATGAAGGCATTATGGCATTTGGTCCCTACGCAGCGGATGGGCTCTTCGGCTCGGGTAACTTCCGGAATTTCGACGGAATTCTGGCGATGTATCACGACCAGGGTCTTACGCCATTCAAGGCTTTGTCGTTCGATGAAGGCGTGAATTTTACGGCGGGACTCCCCGTAGTGCGCACTTCTCCAGATCATGGTACAGCATACGACCTGGCGGGTAAGGGCTCCGCTTCAGAGGCCTCGTTCCGCAATGCGATTTACCTGGCTAAAGATGTGTTTTTAAACCGGAAGTTTTATAAAGAGATCAATTCCAACCCCTTACAACCACAGGTGAAGGCCGAACGCAATGAGCGGGAGTGATTTCGCATTATTTCGTCCCTTTTTCCATCTTTTTCTCCTTCCTGTTTTCTTTTTTATTACCTTTGCCGTCCTTTAATCATAAAACTTGAAGTTGCTGGATCAATATACGATCTCATTTTCGGGTCTGAGAGTTGGCCGGCATGAGTTTAGTTTTGTGGTAGACAAGAAGTTCTTTGCATGCTTTGAATCGTCGGAGATTGAAGAAGGCGATATTCAGGTTCATGTGATCCTGGAAAAATCTTCTTCCATGCTCGAATTGTTTTTTCATTTCGAAGGAACCGTTCGGGTGATGTGCGATCTCTGCACGGGCGATTTCGATCTTCAGGTGGAAGGTGATGACAAACTCATTGTTAAGTTCGGTGAGGAAGAATTTACCAATACCGAAGAAATCCTGGTCATTCCTCACGGAGAACATCAGGTCCAGTTCGCCCAGCAACTTTACGAATTCATCAACCTCGCGCTACCGGTGCGTCGGGTTCACCCGGAGGGTGAATGCGATACCGAAATGCTGAAGAAAATTGAAGAATACCGCGTAAAGGGAAAAGACGATGATGATACCGACCCACGTTGGGATATGCTGAAGAACATCAAGTTGAATTAAAGGAGTAAATAAATTAGGAGTTAGTTGTTTAATCATAAAATACGTTTGAGCCATGCCAAATCCCAAACGCAAACATTCCAAGACAAGACGGGACAAAAGAAGAACCCACTATAAGGCTGTAGCCGGAAATGTTGCAATCTGTCCTACCACAGGAGAACCACACCTGTTCCACCGTGCCTACTGGCATGAAGGAAAAATGTATTATAAAGGCAAAGTAGTGATCGACACTACCGCTACTGCCTGATCGATACATCCCGGTTGATTCGAATCTTTGTTTACATTTGTCCGATTCCAAAACCATAAGGAATGAGGATAGGTATTGACATAATGGGAGGCGATTTTGCCCCTGAAGCTACCACTACGGGAGCTATCGCAGCCAGAAAAGAACTTCCTGAAGATGTCAGGCTTGTTCTGATTGGTGATGAACCACAAATACGTTCCATTTTAGAAAGGGAGCAAGAAGATGTTTCGAAGTATGACATTGTGCATACTACGGAGGTCATTGGTATGGACGAACATCCAACACGCGCCTTGCCCCAAAAGCCTCAGTCGAGTATAGCGGTTGGATTCCGCATGCTGAAAGAAGGTAATTTGCATTCTTTTGCTTCTGCAGGAAACACCGGCGCCATGCTGGTAGGTTCCATTTTTAGCGTCAACAATGTCCCCGGCGTTATTCGTCCCTGTATCACTTCTATTCTTCCAAAATTCGAAGGTGGAATCAACATCATTCTGGATGTAGGTTCAAATGCCGATTGCAAACCGGATGTATTATATCAGTTTGCGGTTTTGGGTTCAATTTACATTGAACAGGTTTACGGCGTAAAAAATCCGAAAGTGGGCTTGCTCAATATCGGAGAAGAACCTGAAAAAGGAAATCTGCTTGCTCAAAGCGCACATGCCTTAATGAAAGATTCAAAGGACTTCAATTTCATTGGTAATGTAGAAGGCAGAGATTTGTTCCGCGACAAAGCCGACGTAATTGTTTGCGACGGATTTACAGGTAACGTAGCGCTCAAGGAAGCGGAAGGATTATACTGGCTCCTGCGCAAACGCGGTATCCGCGACGAATATTTCGATCGTTTTAACTACGAAAACTACGGCGGAACCCCGGTATTGGGGGTGAATTCCAATGTTATAATCGGTCATGGTATTTCTAATGCCACTGCAATCAAAAATATGATACTTTTGAGCAAGGATGTGGTGAACGCCGGCATCCCTGAAAAGATCAAAGGAGTTTTTGCAAAATGACCAAGATTACTGCTGCCATAACTGCTGTTGGAGGATATGTTCCTGAATATGTTCTTACCAATGAAGAACTGTCTACCATGGTAGATACCAACGACGAATGGATCCGCACGCGAACCGGAATTTCTGAGCGGAGAATTCTTAAAGGAGAAGGCAGGGCTTTGTCCGACATCTGTGTGGAAGCGGTAAAACAAATTCTTGAAAAGAAAAAAATTGCTCCCGAAGAAATCGATATGCTCATCATCGGCACCATTACCGGTGATTATTCATTCCCCTCTACTTCCAATGTAGTTTGCGATAAACTCGGATTAAAAAATGCCTGGGGATTTGACCTCTCGGCGGCTTGTTCCGGATTTATTTATGCACTTTCCACCGGCGCTCAATTCATTGAAACCGGACGATATAAAAAAGTGATTGTTGTGGGAGCGGATGTAATGTCGACCATCCTCAATTACGAAGACCGCGCAACCTGTGTTATTTTCGGAGATGGGGGAGGAGCGGTATTGCTCGAACCTAACGAAGAAGGTTACGGAATTAAAGATTTTATTCTCCGTGCAGATGGAGCAGGAAGAAATTATCTCTGCCAACCCGCCGGAGGTTCTATGATGCCGCCTTCGCACGAAACCATTGATAAAAAATTGCATTACGTTTTTCAGGAAGGTAAAACGGTATTCAAGTTTGCCGTAACCAACATGGCCGATGTTTCTGCCGAGATCATGGAGAAAAACCATCTCAGCGCAAACGATGTGGCATGGCTGGCACCGCATCAGGCCAATCTTCGAATTATCGACGCCACTGCTGAACGTATGGGGTTGGATAAGTCGAAGGTAATGGTCAATATTGAAAAATACGGAAATACCACCGCAGGTACCATTCCACTTTTGCTCTGGGAATGGGAAAACAAACTTCATAAAGGGGATAATTTAATTTTATCTGCTTTTGGTGGAGGCTTTACCTGGGGAGCTGTATATTTGAAGTGGGCTTACGAACCGAATTAATTGCTTAATCAAAAACCATTCATATGGAACTTAACGAAATACAGGATCTGATCAAGTTTGTTTCTAAATCGGGAGTTACCGAAGTAGAAATCGAGAAAAAAGATTTTAAAATCGTGATCCGCGCTAAAGCGAATGTTGTGCAAACTACCGTACAGGCTGCACCTCAGGTGGTAGCTGCTGCTCCGGTTCAACAAGTGATTGCTGCAACTCCTGTAGCACCTGCTGCCGATGCACCAAAAACTCCGGCCACCAATGCCGATGATGCTAAATACATCACTGTAAAATCGCCAATGATCGGAACATTTTACCGTTCTCCTGGTCCTGATAAACCTGCATTTGTAAGTGTTGGTGATACCATCAAGGCCGGTGATAAAATTTGCATCATCGAGGCAATGAAATTATTCAACGAGATTGAAGCTGAGGTTTCCGGAAAAATTGTAAAAGTTCTGGTTGACGATGCAAAACCGGTTGAATATGATCAACCACTTTTCCTTGTTGATCCTGCTTAATCGATTCTGAATTAGGACCGCACTCGTTGCGGTCTTTCTCATTTAAAGCAAAAACAATGGCTATTTTTAAAAAGTCAGGCTCATCTTCTTCGAAAAAATCGAAAGATGACTCTAGCAAAATGTTTAAGAAAATTCTGATTGCCAACCGCGGTGAAATCGCATTGCGCGTAATTCGCACCTGTAAGGAAATGGGCATTCAAACTGTTGCCGTGTATTCTACGGCCGATAAAGATTCATTGCATGTTCGTTTCGCTGATGAAGCAGTATGTATCGGACCTCCACCGAGTAAAGATTCGTACCTGAACATGTCGCGCATCATCGCAGCTGCCGAAATTACCAATGCAGATGCCATTCACCCGGGCTATGGATTCCTTTCCGAAAATTCGAAATTCTCGAAGATTTGTCAGGACCATAACATCAAATTTATCGGAGCAACGCCTTATCAAATTGATTCGATGGGTGACAAAGCCTCGGCAAAAGACACGATGAAAAAAGCGGGTGTTCCTGTTATTCCCGGTAGCGATGGATTATTGGAAGATCTTGCTGAAGCGAAAAAAATTGCGGCTAAGATTAAGTATCCCGTTATTCTGAAAGCAACTGCCGGTGGTGGTGGAAAAGGAATGCGCGTAGTGTGGAAAGAAGAAGATCTTGAAAACGCATGGGATTCTGCACGTCAGGAAGCCGGTGCTGCATTTGGAAACGATGGTGTTTACATGGAGAAATTCATTGAAGAACCACGCCACATCGAAATCCAGGTAGCGGGCGACCAATACGGAAATGCATGTCACCTTTCCGAACGCGATTGTTCTATTCAACGCCGGCATCAAAAACTGGTAGAAGAAACACCTTCTCCGTTTATGACGCCTGAACTTCGTAAGAAAATGGGAGATGCAGCCATTAAAGCAGTTAAAGCAATTCAATACGAAGGAGTGGGGACGATAGAATTTTTGGTGGACAAACACCGTAATTTCTATTTCATGGAAATGAATACACGTATCCAGGTGGAACATACCATCACCGAAGAGGTGATCGATTATGACCTGGTGAAAGAGCAGATTAAAATTGCTGCAGGTGTAGCTATCTCCGGTAAAAACTACGAACCACAATTACACGCCATTCAGTGTCGTATTAACGCCGAAGATCCATTCCGAAACTTTGCTCCGTCACCGGGTAAAATCACGAATTACCATTGTCCGGGCGGACACGGTATCCGTATCGATACCCATGTGTATGCCGGTTATATTATTCCCCCGAACTATGATTCGATGGTTGGAAAATTAATTACCGTAGCACGTACACGTGAAGAAGCGATTACAAAAATGCAACGTGCGCTGGATGAATACATCATTGAGGGAATTAAAACCACCATTCCGTTCCATCAGGCACTATTGAAAAACGAAGATTTCAGAAAAGGAAATTTCACCACTAAATTTGTGGAGGAATTCTGGAATCCTGAAAAGAAATAAGACGCATACATAACAAAGACCCCGGAAGCGATTTCGGGGTTTTTTTATGTCCTTACCAATGATGAACGCAGAATTCGTTTTGAATTGTGCGCTTTTTTTCTTCCTTTTGGTAAAATCATTCCTTATGAAATACCAGGCTATTAATCCGAAATTGTTTATCGACAACCGCAAGCGTTTTGCAGCAATGTTAAAGCCCGGCGGAATAGCCGTATTTAATTCGAACGATTTATTGCCGACCAATGCCGACGGACATATGTTGTTCCGTCAGAATAACGATCTGTTTTATTTAAGTGGCATTGATCAGGAAGAAAGCATTTTGGTTTTGTTTCCCCACGCGCATGATCCTGCACATCGCGAAGTGTTGTTTTTAAAAGAAACAAGCGACGAAATTGCTATTTGGGAAGGTGCAAAACACAGTAAGAAATCGGCCTATGAAGCCTCGGGAATAAAAACTGTTTACTGGTTGCAACATTTCGAAAAGGTATTTAAACAATTAGTCTGCGAAGCCGATTCCATTTACCTCAACACCAATGAACATTTACGCGCGGTGATTGAAACGGAAACACGCGATACACGATTTATTCAATGGATAAAAACAAATTATCCGCTTCACTCGCTGGAACGTGTTGCTCCTATTATGCACCAATTGCGCAGTGTGAAATCGGGACTCGAAATTGAGCTGATGCAAACGGCGATTGATATTACGGAAAAAGGTTTCCGTCGCGTGTTGGAATTTGTAAAACCGGGCGTGATGGAATATGAAATTGAAGCAGAATTCATTCACGAATTTGTGCGCAACCGTTCACGTGGATTTTCTTATACGCCGATTATTGCAAGCGGATTTAATGCCTGTGTGTTGCATTATATCGACAACAACCAGGAGTGTAAAGCAGGTGATGTGATATTGCTTGATGTGGGAGCTGAATACGCTAATTACGCGGCCGATATGACGCGCTGCATTCCCGTTTCAGGTCGTTTTACTGATCGTCAGAAAGCAGTTTACAATGCGGTTCACCGTGTGATGAAAGAAGCCATGAAGATGTTACGTCCGGGAACCATGCTGGCCGATTATCATAAGGAAGTGGGAAAAGTGATGGAGAGTGAGTTATTGGGACTTGGACTATTAAGTAAAACAGATATTGCCAATCAAAATCCGGAGTGGCCGGCGTATAAAAAATATTTTATGCATGGCACTTCACACTTTTTAGGATTGGATGTTCACGACGTGGGATTATGGCATAAACCCATTCAACCCGGAATGGTTTTCACCGTTGAACCCGGAATTTATATCCGCGAAGAAAGTTTGGGTATTCGTCTTGAAAATAACATCATGGTTACCGAAAGTTCGCCGCGCGATTTAATGGCTAATATTCCTCTTGAGGCCGATGAAATTGAAAGCCTGATGAATCGCTGATGAAGGCATCGTTTACCGTTTTTAATTCTAAAAAAATCCGTTATTACACCGAAGGCCATGCAAGTCATTGCGTTGTGCTGTTGCATGGATTTCTGGAATCATCACTGATCTGGGAAGATTTTTCTGCTGTTTTTTCCAAATCGTACAAAGTGATTTGTGTCGATTTAGCGGGCCATGGCGAATCGGAGTCGCTGGCTGAGGTGAATAGTATGAATTTAATGGCAGATGCTGTGGTAAGTGTGTTGCGTGAAGAAAAAGTGAAATCGGCCATTGTTCTTGGTCACTCCATGGGTGGTTACGTTGCTCTTGCATTGGCCGATCGCTATTCGGAATTTTGTAAAGGAATTGTATTGTTGAATTCTACGGTGTTTGCCGACAGTGAAGAAAAAAAGGCAGATCGTCTCCGTGCTATACGCGTTCTTGAAATGAACCCGCGCGTTTTTATCAGCGAAGCGATTCCGAATTTATTTGCCAAACAGAATCTCCATTTGTTTATTGAAGAAATTGAATTGATCAAAAAACTGGCTTTGCTAACAAGTACGCAAGGCGCAGCTGCATGTTTACGCGGAATGCGCGAACGGGAAGATAAACGATCTGTATTAAGCAAGGGCCGTTTTCCGGTAATGGTATTAGCAGGTAAATATGATAATGTGGTGCCGGAAGAAAAATCGAAAGAAATGTTCGAATCAGGAACACGGGTGCAAGGAGTGATTTTGACGAATAGCGGACATATGTCCTTCATTGAAGAGAGAGATGCATGCATCCACCACCTCAGTGATTTTTTTAAGGAAGTGTTTTCTATTCCGGATAATAGATAAATGGGTATTTCACCAAATCTGAACCATCAATCAGATAGAGAGTATAATTTCCTTTTCGAAGTGATGTAACATCAATCGTGTTTTCCGCTTGTTCGGCATTTAATTCGCCTTTTAACATCACTTGTCCGTTCGGATTGGAAATATCGTAAATCAACATGCCCGATTTAGCAGTGTAGAAAATATACATCACGCCACCTTCGGTGCGCACCTTCAGGCTGGGATCCGTAACAGCGGAATGTCGTCCTCTCATCATATCTTTTAAAATATCGAGCATTTTTGGTTCAGGTCTTTCTACGTTACAAAAGACGAAATATGTTGCTAAAAGGCACTAGCCAAAAATGGTTATTTTGCCCAATCCCGCTTTTTTACCCACTAATCAGGGTCAACACCCGTTGAAGGAGGTAAAAAATGCAGATACACCTTTTCTAATACGGTTTAGCAAGGATTATACCAAAGACTCACCTAAACGTTCATTAAACAAAAAAAACCAGCATTAAGCTGGTTTTTCTATCGATGAACCGGAGATTATCGACTCTGATCGGCTAACTCCTTCGGATTGGAAGAGGAAATTTCGAGGATGCGGGCGAGCGGGAGGGCTTCGTTGTTTTTCGACCAGGCGCTGAGGGCGACGGATTGTAATCCTTTTTGCTGAAGAAGTTCGATGTAAACTTCGGCTTCTTCCGGACTATTAAATCTTCCGAAAATACACATCTCTTTTCCGGCGGAATTAACCACCATCTGAAGTGTTTTTCCTAATTCGAAAAATACATCAACTGTTTTCGCATCGGTGAAATCGATCGTTATGGCATAATAATAATCATGTTGTTGTACGAGGGATAAAAGTGAATCCATTTTTTGTACGCTGATACTTTGTGTTGCTGCATTGGAGTTAAGGTGATTAATGGCATCTGCAGTGGGGATTTCTTTTTTATCGAGATAGGCGATGACATTTACATTGGTAAATCCCATTTCCATTAAACGGTTTCTTTCCCGTTGAGCTTTGATGAAATCGGAATACATCCCCATTTCGCTGATGTTGCCATCGGTATGTACGGGAGCAAAATATTTCATGGATTTTTCGGCGAGTAAAATTTCGTTTTTATCAGCTCTTAACCGGAAGATAAGACCTGCAGGCAATGCAGCTGAAGAAGGGTTTGAAAAAGCAAGTTGAATTTGAAGTACGAGTGTTACCAACAAAATTGCTTTACGGAAAAAATGAGATACGGAGGTAGAAATAGCGTTCATGACTTCAGAGTTTAATCGGTTCAACAATCACATTCGGATTCGTAAATCCGGCTTGAAGACAAAATCAGGGCTAGCTCTGGTTCCGGATTCCTTCGGGTGGAATCCGGATTTGGTTTCCGGTTGGTTTAACCGGATTTTCGGGCGCATGGTTCAGATTTTTCGACCAGCATTTCCCTGGCTTCTACCAAAAACGGTTTCGTTTATTTTAGTATGCATGCATAACAAAAACAGGATCTGCTCCTGTTGGTTTTGCATCCGATAAGCAGAATATTTGGCAATTTTTGCATAAAGAAAAATTAAGTTTGGTTAAAGAGCGATCATTAAAAATGAATTGCCGGATATAGGGGTACAGACCAATTTTTAAGGTTTCTTAATCCAGAAAGGGAGGGAATCAGTTGGTTAAGTTCGATCTGTAATTATAAATTATTTTTATGTAAAATATAATTAATATAAATAAAAAGATATGAATAATTGCACTTAGGTTTGCGGCCGAGAAAATGCGATATGCAAACTGATTTATTGATTTCGAATTTAACCAACCCGGCATTTTTATTTTTTGTGTTGGGAATTCTGGCGGTACTCATCAAAAGCGATCTGGAGATTCCGTCGACCTCTTCTAAGTTTATTTCCATGTATTTGCTTTTTGCAATTGGGTTTAAGGGGGGACAAGAACTTTCGCATGAGGAATTTTCCGGTGAGATTGTTAATTCCATTGTACTTGCGCTGATTTTATCGCTGGCCATTCCGGTTTATACCTTTTTTATTTTACGAAGAAAATTAAATGTGTATGACGCCGGTGCCATTGCTGCTGCTTATGGATCGGTGAGTGCTGTTACTTTTGTTACTTCCGTTAGCTACCTCGAATTGTTAGGTAAATCATTTCATGGTCACATGGTGGCAATAATGGCTTTAATGGAAGCACCTGCAATTATTGCGGGATTGTTTTTGTTATCGCGTTTTTCTGAAGAAAAAAATACGGCAGTTTCTAAACGGGAAGTTATCCGTCATTCCCTCACCAATGGAAGCGTGGTGCTAATTTTGGGCAGCTTGCTGATTGGCTATTTTTCAGATGCGGGTCAGGCCGAAGGAATCAAGCCTTTTACCAATGATATTTTTAAAGGATTTTTGGCCATCTTTTTATTAGACATGGGGATTACCAGTGGTAAAAATCTTTCTTCATTAAAAAATTACGGTTGGTTTCCCTATGCATTTGCCATCCTCATTCCTTTAGTGAATGGCGTTGCGGTTGCCTGGTTGAGTGCATTGGTAAGTCCGGTTCCGGAAAACAGATTTATGTTTGGAATTCTGGCGGCTAGTGCATCCTATATTGCTGTGCCTGCTGCCATGCGCATTGCCAACCCGAAAGCGAATCCGGGAATATATTTGCCTATGTCACTAGCCATAACATTTCCGGTTAATATCACCATTGGTATGCCGCTTTATTGGGCAGTGGCCAATTGGTAAATCAGTAGGCTCTTACTTTTTTGCCTTCCATAAAATTCACGAATGCACGATTAGCAACGCGGTGTCCGCCCGGTGTTGGATAATCGCCGGAGAAGTACCAGTCGCCACTGTTTTTCGGACAAGAGGCATGAAGGTTTTCTATGGTTTGAAAAATCACTTCCACTTGTGCTTTACATCCGGGAGGGGTAACGAGTTGTGCAACCTTTGCAGATATTTCTTCCGGTTGAAATGCTTCGTACACTTTTACCGCCACATTGTGCGATTGTTCACGTGGTAAACGAAGTTGTTCCTTCGCCATCATATACACTTCATCGAGTAAGCCACTCATGTTTCGTTCGCGCAGTAATTCCACCGCAGCCTGAAAAGCGATGAAGTCGCCCATAATAGCCATATCAATGCCGTAACAATCCGGAAAACGAATTTGCGGTGCGGAGGAGACAATGATAATTTTTTTCGGTTGCAGGCGATCCAGCATTTTAATAATGCTTTTTTTCAACGTGGTTCCGCGTACGATGGAATCATCGATCACCACCAGATTATCCACGCCTTTATTTACCGTGCCGTGTGTTACATCGTAAACATGTGCCACCATATCATCCCTTGCGTCATCATTGGTGATAAAGGTGCGAAGTTTGGCATCTTTAACAGCAAGTTTTTCTACGCGGGGACGAATGGATAATATTTGTTCCAGTTTATCGGGATCGGGATTCGATCCCAGTGAAAGAATTTTTTCTTTTTTAATGATATTGAGATGATCTTCTACCCCTTTGATCATTCCGTAAAAGGCCGTTTCTGCAGTGTTGGGTATATAGGAAAAAACAGTGTTCTCCAGATCGTTGTCGATGCTTTTGAGAATTTGCGGAACGAGACTTTTTCCTAATTGAATCCGCTCGCGGTAAATTTCTGCATCGCTACCGCGTGAAAAATAAATCCGCTCAAAGGAACATGCTTTTCGTTCTTTGGTTTCGGTGATGGAAAATTCACCAACCTGACCATTTTTCCGAATGATTAAGGCGTGTCCGGGTGTAATTTCTTTTACGGCCTCGAAGGGGACATTAAATGCAGTTTGAATAACGGGACGTTCCGATGCAACAACACAAATTTCATCGTCCTGGTAATAGTAAGCTGGACGAATTCCGTGTGAGTCGCGCAATACAAATGCATCTCCATGTCCGGTTAATCCTGCCATAGCATAACCTCCATCCCATTTTTCTGCAGAATTGATTAGAATCTGCTGGATGTCCATATTGGATGCAATCAAACCGGAAATTTGTCGGTTAGAGTAGCCAAGTGCTTTGTAAATTTTAAACAGTCGTTCATTTTCTACATCGAGGAAATGACCGATTTTTTCCATCACCGTAACGGTGTCCGACATCTCTTTCGGATGTTGTCCGATTTCAGTTAACTGGGCGAATAGTTCATCCACATTGGTGAGGTTGAAGTTCCCTGCCACCACGAGGTTGCGGGTCATCCAGTTATTCTGACGTAAAAAGGGGTGACAACTTTCTATTGAGTTTTTCCCGTAGGTTCCATAGCGCAGGTGTCCGAGAAACAATTCCCCGGTGAATCCGAAATTTTCTTTTAGGTAAGCTACATCCTTAAGTAATGCAGGGTTGTTTTCGGTGCCTGAGTTGATTTTACCATAGATCTCCGAAAATATTTCCTGAATGGCATTGGTGTTAATGGAACGTTTTCTGGAAATATAACGCTGCCCAGGCTGCATGTCGAATTTAATATTCGCGATCCCCGCCCCGTCTTGTCCACGGTTGTGCTGTTTCTCCATAAGGAGATACATTTTGTTTAGTCCATAAAAGGCAGTGCCGTATTTATCGACGTAGTATTCAAGGGGTTGAAGTAAACGAAGGAGGGCTATGCCGCATTCGTGTTTGATGTTATCGCTCATAAGGGGAAGAACTGGAGTGCAAATTTACGAGAATTATAGACAGCATAAAAATCAGTTTTTCTCTCGGGCAACACTTTTTGCTTTTGTACGTCTATAGATTGCTTCGTAACTTGCTGAGTTGTTTTGAAAAATTGGCTATCCATAGGGTGTTTGTTTCTTTTTCTGCTGATGGGCGGAAAAGGCTATGCCTGGCATGAGTCTGTTTTTTTTACACCGAACCAGGGTCAGTGGAATGAAAAGATCCGCTTCCAATTGAAAATGAACCCGGGTTATATGTACCTGGAAAATCAGGGGGCTACTTATCTTTTTCTCGAAATGGACAAACATGCGCGTCACCAACCCTCCAACACGGAAGCACGCGCTCATTGTTTGCGAATGAATTATGTGGGTTCCAATTCTGATGCAGCATTTCTCCCGGGAAAACAAACGCCGTTTTATTACAACTATTTTACGGGAAATGATCCTGCGCGATGGAAATCGGGTTTGCATTCATCGTATGAACTGACGCGCGAAAATTTTTATCCGGGGATTGATCTGATGTATTACGGCAATGAAAACGGAAATCTCAAATACGATTTTCTTGTATCACCCGGTGCAGATGCTTCCGTGATCCGATGGAAATATGCCGGTGCAGATAAGATAAAACTACAAGGAAAAGATCTGGTGATTGAAACAAGTATTTGTACGCTAACAGAAAAAGCTCCATTGGTGTGGCAAATGATTCAGGGAAAAAAAGTGATGGTGGAATGCCGTTACGCGCTTGCGGGAGATTCTATTTCATTTGTTTTTCCCAATGGTTATGATGAACACTACCCATTGATAATTGATCCGATTTTAGTGTTTAGTTCGTACAGCGGATCAACAGCAGATAATTTTGGATTTACCGCAACCTATGATGCCGTAAAAAATACATTTGGTGCAGGCATTGTTTATCCGAACGGACAATATCCCGTAACGCCTGGTGCTTTTCAAACCAGTTTTAATGGATTAGTGACTTCCTTCACCCGTGATATTGGACTGAGCAAATTTAATGTGAGCGGAAGTGCATTGATTTATTCAACTTATTTAGGCGGAACCGGAACTGAAGCGCCGCATTCAATTGTGTGCAATAGCGCCAATGAATTATACATTATGGGAACTACCGGATCGCTCGATTTCCCAATGTCAGGAGCACCTTTTGATAATACGTTTAATGGTGGAACCAATGCAGCGCCGCCTTCGAGTGGAATGAGTTACAATAGCGGATCCGATATTTTTGTTGCGCGTTTTAATCCCACAGGCACTGCTTTATTATCGAGCACTTATATTGGAGGAACGCAAAACGACGGATTAAATTTATCGACATCACTGGCCTACAATTATGGTGATCCATTTCGTGGTGAAGTAATTGTAGATGCTACCGGAGATATTGTTGTTGCGTCTGTAACATCATCGGCTGATTTTCCCACCAGCGCAAATGCTCCCGAACCTGTATTTGGTGGTGGAGGTTATGATGGTGTTGTTTTCCGAATGAACGCCTCACTTTCGGTGTTAAACTGGAGCACCTATTTCGGCGGAGCAGGTGCCGATGCCGCTTATGGTGTACAAGAAGATTCCAATGGCGATGTTTATGTGGCAGGCGGATCGGAGAGTCCGGATTTATTGGTTTCACCCGGTGCATTGCAAACAACTTATTCGGGAGCTGTAGATGGATTTGCAGTTCGGTATAGTCCGAGCGGAAATTCCATTTTAGCTTGTTCGTATTTCGGAACATCGCAATACGATCAATGTTATTTTGTGCAGATCGATTTGAATAATGATGTGTATGTGGTGGGACAAACAGCCGGTAATTATCCAATCACTCCGGCGGGTGTTTACAACAATGGAAACAGCGGACAATTCATTCACAAATTCAATAACTCTTTTACCAGCACCGATTTTTCCACGCGCGTAGGAAGAAATGCCGGTGTGGTCGATTTTTCTCCATCTGCATTTTTGGTTAATAAATGCGGACAAATTTATCTCTGTGGCTGGGGTGGATTTTTAGCAGGTATTGCACCTTATCATGCAAGCAGTTCTTCTACTACAGGATTACCCGTTACCATTGACGGATTACAATTGAGTACAGATGGAAATGATTTTTATCTGATGATTCTTGCGCCGGATGCAACACAATTACTTTACGGAACCTATTTAGGCGCAGGTTCACCGAGTGAAGAACATGTAGATGGAGGTACTTCCCGTTTCGATAAAGATGGGGTAGTGTATCAGGCAGTGTGTGGTGGTTGTGGCGGACAATCAAATTTTCCTACTACACCGGGTGTATGGTCGAACACCAACAATTCTCCGAATTGTAATCTCGTTGTTTTTAAAATTGATTTAAAAGATATCGTTGCACAAGCGCAATTCAGCTTTACGGGAGATCCATGTCAACTTCCTGTTTCTGTTCAGTTGCAGAATAACAGTGTGGGTGCAATAGGTTATTATTGGGATTTTGGGGATGGTGATACGTCTGTTGCTGTTAATCCAAATCACACTTACAGTTTACCGGGCACTTATGAAATTATGCTGGTAGCGCTGGATTCCAATACGTGTAATGGAGCAGATACTGCTTATGTAGAAGTGTTTATTCCGGGTCCGCTCAGCGCAAGTGTTTTACCCGGAGATACCATTTGTAACGGAGAACAAACCACCATTACTGCATCGGGTGGTGCAACTTATTCGTGGACACCAACGCTGAATGTGATAGGTGCAAATACGGCAACACCATTGGTGAGTCCCACCGTTACCACCGATTATACCGTAATTGTTGCGGATACCAATGGATGTTTAGATACACAGCAAGTGCATATTGAAGTGTTGCAATATGTGCAGGCAGATATGGATGTTCATTTTACACCTTGTGTAATTCCTGCATTGGTGCAATTTGAAAATAACAGTTCAAATGGAATTACGTATCAATGGATTTTTGGTAATGGTCAAACCTCCACCGATCCGGATGAACAAATTTTTTATACGGCTTCCGGTTATTATGATATTACCTTGATTGCAACAGCGAATAATACGTGTAATATTTCTGATACGGCGTATACGCAAATTTATTTACCGCCTCCTGCACATATTACAGCAGGTGGTGCAGATACCATTTGTTCCAATCAAACCGCTGCTTTATTTGTGAGTGGTGCTGATAGTTATACCTGGTTCCCGCCTTTTGATATCGACGATCCGAATTCTGCATTTCCGATTGTGGGTCCCGATTTTACCACTACCTATGGTGTGATTGGCGTTGATACTAATGGTTGTGCCGATACAGCATTTGTAACCGTAAATGTTTTTCCTCCGAGTTATGTTGATGCAGGTCCGGATGTAATTCTCGATATTGGTGATGCTCCGGTATTGAATCCTGTTATTCCCGGTAATGGAACGTTTTATTGGTCGCCTCCTTACGGATTAAGTTGTACGGATTGTGCGCATCCAGTAGCCACTCCGGAACAAAACACATGGTATTATTTAACCTTTGAAGATGATTACGGTTGTGTGTATGTCGATTCGATGGAAGTGATTTTAACACCTTCTGTTTTTATTCCCAATGCATTCACACCAAATGCGGATGAACACAATAATATTTTTCAGCCGGTGGTTCGCAATCTTGCCACGTATGAATTCTGGATTTTCAATCGCTGGGGAGAGGTGATTTTTCATTCTACCAATCCCAATGAAGGCTGGAATG